>NZ_JAVRCE010000010.1:0-163581 GCF_034530915.1 Nostoc sp. DedQUE09 | reverse complement strand
TGAGTGCTGAGTGCTGAGTGCTGAGTGCTGAGTGTTGAGTGTTGAGTGTTGAGTGTTGAGTGCTGAGTGCTGAGTGCTGAGTGCTGAGTGCTGAGTATTGAGTGTTGAGTAAGAAGGAGAGTACTCAGTACTTTCGCACTTGGTAAGAGCAAAGCCTCTTGTGGGTGATCTTTCAACTCAGCACTGGCTCAACCCTAGCTATCCGCTAACAGCACTCGGAACTCAGTACTCTTCATGTTCCGAGTTTTGAAGCTCAATGGTAATAATCGGCGATCGCTTTCAGAAACAAGAGATATATAGCAATCCTAAATCAATTGTGAGAAAGAAAATGGCTGAAAAGCTTGTAAATAGGTAGTTTTTATTTCAGTATTTTCTCACTTTTCAATTGTGATTGCTATAGCAGATTTAAAGTTGGTAAGCTACAAAAATAATCGAAAGCAGAGAGCGATCGGACTGAAGGAATCAAACTGCTAAAATAGCTAAGTTTTTAAAAGTAATAAACACAAACAATATAAAGTGATTACTATCTCTTTAAAAATTTTGGAAGTAAATTCGTCATGAATGCTGAGGTGCTTCTTAGTTTGAGAAAGAGAAACTGGAGCAAACACTCCACGGCAGAAAACATGGATTTTATCAACGAAGCACAAAAGTTGGCAGATACGGTTAGAGATAAAGCTCAAGAAGCAGCCAACAATGTAGTAAATGGAATGAATGAGGTAGTTGATGGAATTAAGAATACTACTAGCGAGATGACTACTTCAAGTGTCCATGCAGTTAATGATTTACAAAGTTTGTCAACCATCGCAAGACAATCAGGTTTTCAAACTGTTCAAAATGTTAGTCAAACATTTCAACAAACTGCTGTTGGAGTTGCTGCATCTAGCATGGTTATGGCTGATGCTTTACAAAATTTACCAAAGACAGCTGCCGAATTAGCCCAAGAGATGCCCAAGATTGCAAATAGGCTAAGATATCGTGCTGGTGTTCGGGTAGGAGACTTACCTCGCTCTGATGCAGATGTCATGAAGCTTTTTGAGAAAATTCCTGGCACATCAAAGCTTGGAGGTAAAGAATATACAATTCGTCAATTTCTTAGAGATAAGCATGGTAGCCACATCAATCCACGTTCCAAAGGTGGATCGAATGCTGCTGATAATATCCTTTGGGAAGTAGGTGTTGATAATCTCCGCCGAGGAGCCAAAGTCATGACCGTTGGCGAACAGTTTTATATTCGGGTTTATAATGCGGTAGATTCTATTGTCAGCAATTCTGGGACGATCGCGAAACTTGGGATTACTGCAACAGGAACAGCTATTCTTACTCAGGTTGTAGTCACGGCGATTTCTTACTCTTTGGATCTTTATCGGGGCGATATTACTGTTCAAGAGTATAAAAATCTAATTTTTGAAGCAGCAAAGGCAGCAGGTATTGCGACACCAATTGTTTTTTTAGTCTTGGTGGCTGTGTTAGCTTTATTTCCAGAATTTACAGTTATTTTGTCAGCACCAGTTGTTGTTGCAGGCTTCAATGCTTTATTTGGTATTAGTATTGCTACACCCATTATTCAATCGCTAGTTCGTCATATCGAAGCTGGAGGTTTTGGCATAGAAACTACATCGGCAGAGTAATAATAAATTTTGTCCCCTCACCAGGTGTTGACAAGCATTTGATTTGTCCGTTGTGTTTGTCAACAATAATTTGGTAGCTGATCGCTAATCCCAGGCCGGTTCCCTTACCCACAGCCTTGGTTGTGAAAGATTGCTCAAAAATTCGAGATTGCACCTCAGCAAGCATACCGGGGCCGTTATCTTGGATGCAAATTGTGACGGTTTTTTGTTGGGGATCAACCGATGTGGTAATGGTGATGATGTTCGGGCAAGCAGCTATATCTCGATCGCAATTGTTTTGATGAACTTCATCAAATGCATCAATGGCATTGGCGATGATATTCATGAACACCTGGTTCAGTTGTCCGGGATAGCAATTGATTGGAGGTAACTCACCATATTGTGTGACAACCTGGATTTTAGTGCGATCGCCATTACCTTTGAGTCGATGTTTCAACAGCATTAAGGTGCTATCGATTCCTTCGTGAATCTGGAACTTTACCTGAGATGAAATATCTGCGCGAGTAAAAGTTCTTAGAGACAAACTGATATCTTTAAGACGGGTAATTCCTTGGTGCATTGATGCCAGTAGCTTCGGCAGATCCTCTGCCAGATACTCCAAGTCAATTTCTTCAAGAAGCTCTTGAATTTCCGAGTCTAGCTGCGGTAGCTTCTGCTGTTGCAGGCTCACCAGGCGAAGTAGATTATTTACATGTTCCTCAATATAAGATAAATTTCCGCCAACAAAACCAACAGGATTATTAATCTCATGACCAATACCTGCAACCATCTGTCCTAAAGTGGACATTTTTTCACTCTGGATCATTTGTAGTTGGGTTTGCTGTAACTCCTGTAGAGATTGAGTTAATTCTGCGGTGCGTTCTTGCACACGTTCTTCTAGTGTGCGAGTGAGATGGGAAATTTTGAGGTGTAACTTTAACCGGGCAATGACTTCTTCGTGTTGGAAGGGTTTGGTAATGTAGTCAACTGCACCTATTTCCAGTCCGGCTACCTTGTCTGTAGAATCGGATAGGGCAGTCATGAAAATCACCGGAATATTCTGGGTGATCGGATTGGTTTTCAGTCTGCGACAAGTTTCAAATCCATCAATACCTGCCATCATTACATCCAAAAGAATCAGATCGGGATGAGCATATTCTGTTTGTTCGATCGCTGACTCTCCATCTGTTGCCATCAGGGCTTTCCAGCCACACCTCTGAATAGCTTCAGATAGCACCTTGAGATTGTTTGGATTGTCATCCACTAATAGAATATGTATGGGTTTCGAGATCGGAACAGCGATCATGGATGTAACTCCGTTGTGACAAATGATTTGAGTAACTTACGGATTTTTCCGGTTTGGAAATTGGCTGTGAGTTTGCTTAACTCTGCTGCGAAGGGAGCTAGTTGACTGTTTTCCTCAATTAGTTCTCTTAACATTCCCTCAATCGCCGAGATATCTCCCATCATTGCCAAATGATAGAGTTGTTGCAAAACATCTTGGGATGGTAGAACCCATTCACTACCAGTAATCTGCTCACCTTGGGGAGGCGAAGATTCAGCATACATCCATTCCACTCCCAAGAGCGATCGCAATCTATTGAGTAGTTCGTCAATCTGGAGAGGTTTGGGTAAAAATGCTGTTGCCCCTGCCTCTAAACTCCGCTGACGATTTGACTCAAAAACGCTGGCACTAGAGACGATAATCGGAATAGAACAGGTTTGTGGATTCGCTTGCAGGTGAACCATTAGCTCAAAACCATCCATATTGGGCATGGCTAAATCGAGTAGAATCACATCAGGATTGTGTTCAATTGCTACTTGTAGCCCATGTTTGCCATCGGTTGCTTCTAGGGTTCGACAGCCAATTTCTTGCAGCAGATTGGTCAACATAGAACAGTGGATGCGATCGTCATCGACAATCAGAATCTGAGGCGCACTACCCTGAATCCCGGTAATTTTCTGGGGAGTTAGAGTGTAATCCGTTATAAACTTCTCTCCTCCAAGCCAGTCATGATCGAATGGTACTGATACTGTCAAATCCAGCCAAAACAGACTTCCTTCACCCAAGTGACTCTGCACCTGAATTTGGCTCCCCATCAACACTGCAATTTTTTGGCTAATGGCCAATCCCAAGCCAGTACCTTCAGATCGTTGTCCTGCTTCACCCACTTGCTCAAAGGGCAAAAAGATTTTCTCCAGTTGGTCTGGTGACATACCAATACCCGTATCTTCAATCTGAAAACGAATCTTTTGATGTGTCATTTGTCCATTGTCATTAGTCGTTTGTTTAGACTCTTGACTAATGACTTCCACTTTGAACGTTACACTACCGTTGTCTGTAAATTTGATCGCGTTGCCCAGCAAATTAATTAACACTTGCCGCAGCCGTTTTTCATCAACTTCAACGGCCAGTGGTAGGCGATCGCTAATTAAGATATTAAATTTAATTCCTTTTTGTTCAGCCCGGATACCACAAATCTCAGTCACACCATGTAAGAAACTGGGCAGATGCACACTAGTGACAACTAAATCCAATTTCCTTGCTTCTATCTTCGAGAGATCGAGAATGTCATTGATCAGCATCAAAAGATGCGAGCCACATTGGTAGATAATGCTGACTCCTTCTAGGTTTTTAGCTGTCATGTTTGGCGATCCTTTTAGTACCTGGGCAAAACCAAGGATGCCATTGAGAGGTGTACGTAGTTCGTGGCTCATGTTGGCGAGAAACTCACTCTTGGCCTGATTGGCAGCATCGGCAGCTTGCTTTGCCTCTACTAATTCATGAGTGCGTTCTTCGACTTTTGTCTCTAGGGTTTTGGAATAATCCAATAGTTGACTGTTGGCAATTTCTAGTTGGCGATTGGTTTCTTCTAACTTGCGCTGTTTATAGGCATTAGTTGTTGCAATCACACTACCGATAAACGCGGTTAAGGTGGGTGTTACCGGAATTAAAACACCATACAAAAACATCCCATAGCCACCCCATATATAGGCTCCACTGATGCCTACAGTTGCCCAAAGAATTTTGCCGCCGGGTATCCGCAGCTTGCTACTGGATAACAACCAACTGCCTGTAGAACCAATGACAGACGACAAAACAATCCAGAGTGATAAAGAAATGCCAGAAACACCGTGCAGACTGGCATTTCCTGTTTTTGCTCCTCGTACTAGTTGATGAGCAATATTGGCATGAACAACCACACCTGGAGTCGGTTTTTGAGCAGAGATCCAGGAAGAGAAGGGTGTACTGAAGAAATCATTGGTACTGGAGGCAATTGATCCAATAAATACCATGCGATCGCGCATCAAATCTACCGGAATTTTCCCTGCTAACACATCGCGCATCGCAACTGTCCGAAATGCGGCATCTGTTCCATGCCAATTGAGCAGAATTTGATAGCCTCCTAAATCGGCATCGGTATAACCTGCTTCCTGATTTTGCAGTGGTAAGTAAATTTGCTTACCCAACTTAAACTTTTGCTGTTGGGGGTCAATGCTTTCTAAGCTAATTTTTTCAGCTTCAAGGTACTTTAGGGCTACAAGGGTTGCTAGTCCGGCCTTAATGGTGTTTTTTTCTTTGGCATCTTCAGCTGTCAAGAGGGCGCGACGTATAAAGCGATCGCCATCTAAGACTAAATCTGCTAATCCTACCCGATCCTGTTTTTTCAATTCCGGTGGGGGATTGACGCGTTCGCCGGTAATTTTCTCAACACCGATTAAATTGGGAGTGTTGCGAAAGACTTGAACAAGTTGCTCGTGTCCGCTTCCTTCCGGTAAATCTCGATAGAGATCCAAACCAATGGCTCTTGGCTGCTGCGCCCGGATTTTTTCTAGTAATCGTGCCAGCGCCCAGTCTGGAACTGGCCATTTACGCACCGATTGGATATCGCGTTCCTCGATTGTAACAATCACAATCTCATCTGCGTAGGCGTAGCCCGCCATAGGCATCGCCTGTGAAGATCGCTGACGAACCCATTCGTCGCGAATTTTCCATTCCGGTAAATTGAAAAGTCCCAACGATTGCCCAACTATAACCGTCAAGGCAACGCTGGGAGTAATAATCAAAACGCTGCGAGTACGTTGGATAAAAGCCTGGAATCTGCGCCACATATTTGTGTCATGCAATGGGGATTGGGGAAGGTAGGGTTCCCTCTGGGGATAAGAGGTAATGAGGAGTAAGAAGAGGGGAACAAAGGAAATAAGGGGGAATTATTGAACAAGTTTCTTCTTTGTCTACCTTGTCTCTTCCCATACCTAATGCCCAAATTGGGATTAGTTAGTAGATGCTAATAAGTTCGCTGTTACAATCTCCTTCAAACTTACTGAGGATAGAAGTTCTTCCCATTGTTTGCGGAGAGTTGCATTGTTAGGTTGAGCAGTGTATACCGATGCAAGTGTTGCTACACAGTCATACCAAACACCGTTTTTACCCAAAATAGTAGCTCGCTTCAAAGCATCTTGCTCTTGGATTGCTGTTGCCAACTCAGCACTGGGCTGGATACGCTGAATCCAACCATCGACGTAAGGCGTACTCGGACTGAGTTGACCATCTACTTTCAGTGCTAGGAACCATTGATAGTTTTTACCAACGGCTAAAGCGGGTGCATTAGCTGGTAATTCGATCGCGATTACCCCAGTTTTGCCTGCAACTGAAATGTTCATCTGATGTTGCATATTGCCAGCTTCATCTTTGAGGCTGAACACTGCTTCTTCGGCATTGGAAGCTGGTAGATACACCAAGATTGTGGGGCGTTCAGACACTGTTGTGCCATAGAAATTTTGGGGCAAGAGGGCGATTAGCGCTGCTGGTTGCGTTGTATTTGTAATTGATGGATTCAAGTAGTAAGTACCAACGCGAGAAGCACCCGCACTTGCTTGTTGGGGAGCGCCTTTGCCTGCGGCAGGTGTAAATAGCTTGCCGCGAGAAGCTCCTCCAGTTGCCTGTCTGAGCGTACCTTTGCCGACAGCAGGTGTAAAGAGGTTGCCACGAGAAGCTCCTCCAGTTGCCTGTCTGGGCGTACCTTTCCCGATGGCAGGTGTAAAGAGGTTGCCACGGGAAGCGCCTCCAGTTGCTTGTCTGGGCGCACCTTTACCGGCAGCAGGGGCAAACATACTACCGCGAGAAGCTCCTCCAGTTGCTTGTCTGGGCGCACCTTTGCCGACAGCAGGGGTAAAGATACTACCGCGAGAAGCTCCTCCGGTTGCTTGTCTAGGAGAGCTACTGTTGGGGGGTGGGGTAAATGTAACAGCAAGGGCAGTAGTCCATGTACTGCTAGCGATCAGAGCGATGACGCTCAATGTACTAGCTAAATATCGACGTTTCATGATCTTTTTCCTTATGTCATTGAAATGTGATACAAACAAAATACGTTTCTTTCGACTATGGTCAGAAGCTCAGAGAATAAGTCTAAGTAAGAGTAAAATCAAGGAACTTCTACTAGAAGTATAGGCGAACTTGATATCAAGCGCTGTAAAAAATAGCCTAAGTTATTTGCAATAAAGTCCGTCTTATTACTTAGCTAAATCCAGTTGCCGATCAAAACAAAGCCAGACCAAAAGAACGGTTCGTGGAAATCAGTTTGGCGAATTAGGCTAATTTGTGCTTGTCTTAGTGCTTCGGCTTTAGTGATTTTGGGTTGTCGGAGTTGGTCATAGAAGCGAGTCATGAGCATCGCGGCTGCCCGATCTTTGACGGGCCATAGGGTGGCGATAGTTGAACGAGCGCCGGATTTGACAGCCAAGCCCGCCAGTCCCAGGACGGCGCGATCGTCACCTGCGGCAGTATCGCAGGCACTTAGTACCAGCAACTCGATAGCTTTTGAGGGATCGCTACCCCGATTTTTCAGGAGTTCAGATAATTCTTTAACATTGACTTGTCCATCCCAAGTGAGCAAGAAGGTGTCTTCGAGGCGAGAACTAAACTGTCCGTGGGTTGCTAGGTGGACAATACCTGCACTACTAGATTTCACACGTTCAGCAAGGGCTTGACTGGTAAATTCCTGATTCAGTAACATCCTAGAAGATACCGCCTTTGAGATTTGTTTCACTTCTGATTCAACAGCGGGCAAAGCACTAAAGCCAGCGCGAGATTGGCTAATGCCACCGACGATCGCACTGATGTGGTTTTGCGATCGCGTCGCCATCAGTTGCAATCCTGGTGAGAGCGCTACAGCATACTTCTCGATCAGATATTGCTTACCGTCAAAAAGAGCTGCTATGGGAATATTCCGCAATCGACCATCCAAAACAAACACCAATGTTTTGGTATCAATAAATGCTTGCTCTGCTTCCTCTGGACGAATCAACCAACTATAAATTTCTTGAGATAATCGATCTCGGTTTTTAGAATCTGAGACAGGGTTAAGAGCAACCAAAAAATTGTCTAGAGTCTGCTCAATTTCAGCTTGCGATTTATGAGTGACATAAGAACGGAGAGGTTGCCCTGCTTTAGAGAGAATTACTGTTAAACGATCTGGCAAGATAATCGGATAAATGACGGTTGCAGTGGGATCAACCCGATCAATCTGTTGAGTTTTATCTAAACAGGCTTCCCGAAAAAAGTTATCGAGTTCCGCAATTTGCAGTGCCTCAATCAATTCACGAGCTTGGATTAGTTCTGCTTGACTAGGTTGATTCTCTAGAAGTAAATCAACCAGTTCTCGGTAGATCGGCTCCACACTGGTGCGAAAAGAGAACTGGACATCAGGGTTGATAGCCACCAAATCTCCCCGCAGTGCCTTTAAAGCGTTGACTGCTTCTGTATAGGCAGTAATCGCTTTTGAGCGATCGCCTTGTTGTTTATGCAACTGTCCCACCTGCCAAGCAGATTGAGCAATGATATCGTTGGCTTGGAGTTGGCGGGAAATGTTGAGGGATTTCTGAGTTAACTCCTGTGCTTCAGATAACTGCTGTGTACGCTGATAGAGTTTTCCCCACTGATTTAGTGCATGAGCTTCAGCTTGAGTATCTTGAATTTGCTGTGCAGATTTGACTGTGACTGCCATCAGTTGCGCCAAATCTTTCAGGGGTAGAATTTGGTCAGAATTTGACTGGTGGTTGAGAGTGGCAACAAAATTGATCGCTGCGTAGAGTGAGGTGTGGCTGGGGGGCAGTTCTCGGAGTTGTTGGAGTAGTTGAGGTGCCAGTGGGTTAGCAAACTCCAGTTTGTCGTAATTGAGGAAAAGTTTGAACTGAGCTAAACGTGCTTGTAATTGATCGCTTGGGTTAGTTGTTAAGAGTTGAGCCTGTTCAAAGTAATCTAATGCTGATTCTGGATCTTGCAAGTCAACGGCAGTTTGTCCCAGGCTTATAAGGATAGAACTCAAATGGGGTTTAGCTGCAATTTTCTGTGCGATCGCTAAACTTTGCTCTAAAATCTGTTGACTTGTACCAGAGTCACCAATTATTTGCAAGGCTAAACCAAGCGATCGCAGTCCACTGACTTTGATTTCATTATCCGGCATCCCTTGGAGTTTTTGAGCCAGTGCTTCTAACTGTTGTTTAGAACGGCGGTAAAATCCTAAAGTTTGTAAAGCTTGTGCCTGGTTGATTTGACTACCCAGGCTTCCCATTGTGTCGCCTGCTTGCTCATAAAATTTTTGAGCTTGTTGCCAACTTTCGAGGGCGGTTTCGGCTTTGCCAGTGTGCAATTGCAAATTTGCTTGGGTATTGAGTGCTTGTGCCCAGAGAATTGCATCAGCTGAGGGTTTAGCTATTTGTAACAGTTTCAGACTTTGCTCAATAGACTGTTGGGCTGCTTGCCATTGATTAAGCTCCTGTTGTGTCAGTGATAGGTAACTTAAACTGAGAGCTTCGCCCTGGCGATCGCCTTGAGTATGATACTGTTGTGCTGCCGTTTGCCAAATCGTCACTGCTTCAGCAAAGCGTCCTGAATGGTAGAGGTTTCGTCCCTGTTCTAGCCAATTGGTCGGTTGAGAAGTGGATGCTGACACATTCAGGGTAGAAGTTGTTGGTACTGGCAGAGACGCTCTACTAGGTGTAATGGTTATTGCCAAACACAAGCTCAAAATACTCAGACTGATATATAGCCAACGAAGTTGTTTAATTTGGAAAAACATAAGTAATTATCACTAAAATAGTTTAGATAACTGTATACTATATCACTTTAAAATTTAATCGACTTGGTTATAAGATTCCTGAGCAAATTAACTCTTGGGAACCGCAGCACAAGTTAAGGGCTGTTGCACATGAGCGTCTGATTGAGTTGCAATTAACTCAATTTTTCCTTGTGTATTACGTCGCCAACCTGTAGCCTGGACAATAACTGCCTCTTTTGTGGGTATTTGGGCTATCACTTCGCCTGTTTTGCGGTATGCAGTTAGATTGCGGATATCAGACCAAGTGCGTAGGCGTAGCCCGTCGTAGACATCACTCGTCACCTGATTAGGATTTTGCGGCACACCACCTCGTCCCGTTGCCACAAAGCGGCTGCCTTCACTGCCCGCGCAGCCTGTAGCAATTTGCTGGGATGGATCGGTGACATTTACTGGTAGTTCGACTAAGCCGGAATTTGGATCGATACCGATAGTATTAACTTGAACCGTGCCACTGACCCCAAATTGGGAACTGGCGGTGATATCACTTTCTGGGGTGAGTTGGGGACGGAATTTCAGCCCAAAGATGCCTTGAGTGGTGATTTGAATATTTCCACCGCTTCCGAGTACCGCATTGGCAACGATATCGCTATCTTCGTCAGGAAGGGCAATAATAGCTCCAGCAGTAATATCAATGTTACCTCCGGTAGAAGTACCAGTGGCATTAGTTGTAATATTACTGCCACGACGTAACAGCAAAACATCATTTGCTTGGAGGTCAATGTTACCTTGACTACCTCCTTTGACTTCCGATCGCAAACTGGCTTTATTGTCGAGGAAAATATTATTGGCTGTAATATTCAAATTACCTGCATCTCCGCCTCCTATATTGCTCACGGTCACTTCCGCACCATTACGTACTTTAACTGTATCAGATGTAATATCTATGGTTCCGGCGTTAAAATTAGTTGTTGAAGATGCTGCGATCGTACTGGGCACAATTTGACCGTTAGTTAAAGGTTGAGACATACCCTGGATATCAAGGTTTTTAACTTGTAAGTTAATATTCCCAGCATTTGCCTGACCCTGGCTGGAAGAGGTGATCTGTCCTCCATTAAAAAGCCGTAGGTTGTCAGCAGTTAAGGCGATATTTCCACCTGAACCTACTGAATTATCACCCACGGAAACAGTAATGCCACCAGGTAATTTGCTGATAACATCAATTACTGGATCGCTAACTGCTACCTCTTGCGCGTGAATGGTGATATTTCCCGCTTTCCCTTTTCCTGATAAAGTACTGCGGATAGACCCACCATTAAAGAGATGCAAACGTCCAACATCGATTGAGATATTTCCCGCGTCTCCTTCTGTTTGACCAATTCTCGTACCTACTCCAGACAGTAGTAGAGAGGGTGTGTATCCGGAGATATCAAGGCTCTCAGTTGCTCGGATTGAGATATTTCCAGCCTTGCCCGTGGGAGGAGAGATACCGTTAAAGGGTATCAAAGATGTACTGACGATTCCACCATCTTGCACCCGCATTCGATTTGTTTCGATGGAAATATTTCCACTCTGATTGTTCTTGCCACCAAAGAGAGTGGTGGTAATCGAGGTGGGGATTGCAAAAAATGGATGAGAACCTACCACCTCTACATCTGAAGCCCGAACAGTTACATCTCCCGATCGAGAATTGTTGCCATTAGAAGAGGACTGAAGCCAAGCTCCATTTGCTAACTTTAAGCGTCCTGTCTCTACTGTTACATCTCCAGCTTGTCCAGTTGCTGGAGGCCCAAAAAAGACACCTAAAGAAGTTCCAATGCCAGGATTAAATTGTCCTGGGAGAGAAACACCCAGCAGATCAACAAAGTCTGTGGTGTTGACAGTAATTCCCTTACCTTGCCCAGCAAAGGTGGTAGAACTAATATTCGACCCATCCTGCACCGTCAACCCACGTCCACGGATGTTAATTGCACCCCCGTTAATTCCACTTGCATCAACCAATGAAGCTTTTTGTAACGTAATTGTGCCCCAATTTGTCGTAGCCACAGGACTCGTCAGTTGCCATTGAGCTTGATTTTCCATTTTAATCCCAGCATTCTGCACAGCCCATAGTTCGATATGTCCATTTGGTGCCGTCAGTTTTGCGCCTGTCATGTCGATTTGACTACCAACTAATGCTAGTGTTTGTCCGGTTTTAACTCGCAAGTCTGCCCCTTGAACTTGTATCGCTCCAGCATTTGCCCCAAGTTGCAAACCCACAGGTACACTTATAGTCAGCAAAGGAGTACCCGAAGTATTCACAGCACTAAATTCCGTCCCATCGGCAAAGTTAATACTATTCGCCGTCGTCCCCACAAAGGAGCCACCAATATTCAAGCGGGCATTTGCCCCAAACACAATCCCCGCAGGATTCATCAAAAACAAACTTACCGCGTTATTACTATTAAGCGTGCTAATTAACCCATCAATATTGGAAACATTTCCACCTGTAACCCGACTGAATATAGTTGTAATATTTGGTGTGTTAATTAAATCGAATCTTGCTGAACCACCCGTAGGTACAGAGAAATTATTGAAGCTGTGAAATAAATTATTATCTTTTGCACTCCCATTCAGAATTGTGAAATTATTACCATTTGAGTTAATAATGGTGTTCGTTGTACCGTCGGATGTCACCTGTGCGCTAGCAGAGCCACTCCAAGGGAGTATTGCCTTTAGCATCATCTCTGAAGTAAATAACCCAGTTATTAATATCAATAGAAAGGGTACGGCTCTCATCACAAAAAACTTCCTTAACCTGATTTCAAGTTAGTGTTCCCTTTTAGAGCATTATTTATAACATCATTAACTTTTAGGAACAGCAGCACAGGTTAATGATTGTTGCGCCTGAGTAGGAGATTTATCTGTAATTAACTCAATTTTTCCTTGTGTATTACGTCGCCAACCTGTAGCCTGGACAATAACTGCCTCTTTTGTGGGTATTTGGGCTATCACTTCGCCTGTTTTGCGGTATGCAGTTAGATTGCGGATATCAGACCAAGTGCGTAGGCGTAGCCCGTCGTAGACATCACTCGTCACCTGATTAGGATTTTGCGGCACACCACCTCGTCCCGTTGCCACAAAGCGGCTGCCTTCACTGCCTGCGCAGCCTGTAGCAATTTGCTGGGATGGATCAGTGACATTTGCAGGCAGTTCCACTAAACCCGAATTTGGATCGATACCGATAGTATTAACTTGAACCGTGCCACTTACCCCAAATTGGGAACTGGCGGTGATGTCACTTTCTGGAGTGAGTTGGTTGCGGAACTTCAGCCCAAAGATGCCTTGAGTGGTGATTTGGATATTACCACCTCTGCCTCGTACTGCATTGGCAATAATGTCGCTGTTTTTTAAGCCAACGATGATAGGTGCATTGATGTTTATATTACCTCCATTCCCTGAACCGCCAGCTGTTGAGGTTATCTGGCTATTTTCTTGTAGAAGCAACAGGTTTTTAGCGGACAATTTAATATTGCCACCATTACCGGATTCTGTTTGTGCTTGAATAAAGCCTTGATTCTTTAATTGGATGGCATCTGCACTGATATTAATATTGCCACCATTTCCACTACCTTGACTGGTGACACTGACTGTCCCGCCATTCGTCAGCGTTAAGTTCGGTGTGGTAATGCTCAAAGTACCGGCATTCGCCGTTAATATATCTGGCAGACCGAATCGTTTCCGCAATAAAGCATCGGGTCGGATGGTGGAGGCGTTAATGCTACTATTAGTTGCCCGACCTTGACCATTGATTGCGATCGCTTCAGTAGCATTGATACTCAAATCTCCCCCATTACCTGCAAAAAATGAGGTGGTAGCAACTGCTCCCCCATCCAGAATTTGCAATCTTGCAGTATTCAGGGTCAAGGTTTTGGCACTTCCGGTTGCAAATGTAGTTGAGCTAATGTTGCTGTAAAGTCCAGAGGGACTTTCTCCTATCACCGTGGTGTTGGTGTTGCGAATCGTCACTTTACCGCTAGAACCACTGCCAAAGGTAGCCGAAGATAGTGAGGCACCGCTTGATACTAGTAGACTATTGCTATTGACAAAAACATCACCAGCATTCCCAGTGCCTAGTGTAGTAGTGTTGACTGTGGTGACATCAGCAGGATTATTGGGTGAAAAGCCAGACAGTTCAATGGCGGTTGCATCAATGTAAATATTGCCACTGGGAGCTTTTCCAAAAGTTGTGCTATTCAACCCCGCTCCCGACTTGATAGTGAAGTTGGGAGTAATAACGCTGATATTCCCACTAGCTCCCATACCAAAAGCATTACTACGCACTCCGCTCTGAATTGTGCCATCAGTTGTTTTGCCAATCAAATCAACCGCCTCTGTAGCCTGAAGGCGAATGTCACCGCCGGGGAGATTGCCAAAATTTTGCGCCAGTACTAGAGAGCCATCGGTGAATTGAATTTGCCTACCCTGAATTTGAACGGAACCTGCATTCACACCGCTGATATCTAATAGCGATCGCTGTGCCAATTGAATATCGCCAAAGCTTTGTACATTCCCATATCCCAGTGTATAGCCCTGTGCGGTTGGTATCAGGTTGACCAATGCTGTTCCACTTACACTACCCAATTCAACTCGCCCTCTTTCAGCGACTAGGTTTGCCCCATTTAGATGTATGTCGCCACCCACTAAAGCTAGGGTGTTTCCCGGCTGTACCCGCAGTTTTGTAGAACTGGGAGTCTGAATCGGAGGAAGCAGAGCCAATCCACTGACATTCCTCAAAGTATGTCCTGTACCTTGAATGTTGATGGGTGCGGGATTGTTACCCAGTTGCAACCCAATGGGAACATTGATACTCAACAAGGGGGCAGGTTCAGAATTAATTACACTAAACTCAGCGCCATCGGCAAATTTAATACTGCTGGCAGTGGTACCAATAAACGAACCCCCAATGTTTAGTTGGGCATTGGCTCCAAAGATGATCCCACTAGGGTTGATCAAGAAAAGACTAACGGGGTTGTTGCCGTTAATCGTCTGAATCAAGCCATCAATGTTAGAAATATTACCGCCGGTAACACGGCTGAAGATGGTAGAAATGTTGGGCGTGTTTACTAAATCAAAAGTAGCCGAACCACCAGTGGGAACCGAAAACTGCTGGAAACTGTGAAATAAGTTACTGTTGGCGGCACTACCATTAGTAATGGTGAAGTTATTACCGCTTTGGGAAACAGTAGTATTGAGGGTGCCATCGGGAGTTAGCTGGGCACTCACAGAGGTACACCAAAGGAGCATCCCACCTGTCAGCATTATATCGATCAAACCCCAGCAAACAGAGGGTGCTTTCATCGCTCACTTTCTATCAATACTTAATATATATAGGGTTCCCTAAAGGGTATTGTGTTTGAACAGCATCAACAGTTTTAGTAGTTATCTTGGTGTAGCTTTCTGAAAACGAAACTTGCCGCAGGCATTGCAATTGTTGGAATTTAAGTTCGCACCACAGGTTAAATATGGTTGTACACGGGTTGGTTGAGCCGCAGTTAACTCAATTTTGCCTTAAGGATTATTGATTGCCTCAAAACGCTGAATAACTTATTGAGAAGTACAGTCCATTTTCCTGGAGCGATCGCTTTTCCCCGTCCACTGAAATCAAAGGAATGCCCCAATCTATACGGGCCAAGAAGTCATCACCCTGTTTCCATAACAGCCCCAATCCAGTACTAACAAGCGTACTCGGTGATGGATTTTCGCCTTTGGTATTCCAGCCTTTACCTACATCAACGAAGGGTGTCAGTTGCAACACTCCGCCAATTTTGGCAGCGCGGACAATTGGAACTCGAAACTCCGCCGAAAATAACAGACCATTATCTGTGAGTAATGCGTCTTGGCGATAGCCCCGGACACTTAACTGTCCACCAAGACCAAATTGCTCCAAAGGTACTAAGGAATCTGCTGCCAATTGGAAGTCGCCCCTAGCTAAAAATAGAGTATCCGGTGCTAATTGCCGCACCCACTGCGCCTGTCCCCGCCACGCGAAAAAGCGGCTATCTGGTTCATTCTCACTGACATTAGCATCGAACCAATCTACACCAAAACTCAATTGCGATCGCGCCGCAAATACATACTGGTTGCTTCGCTGGGTATATTCTTGAAAAAAGCGCAGGGCAGAAATATTGGTTTTTCCGTTTGCATCTGCACCTGGGGAGAGTCGAAACGGCCCAATGTTATCAAGACCTAACTCAGTTTGGCTTGACTGGCGGGAGAACGATAGCCCCACCGCCAACTCTTGGGTTGGTTTTTGCACCAGTGGTTGCCGATAGCTCAATTCGTAAGAGCGGGTATTTGACTGGATATCAAGGACACTGAATGGTTCTTCAATCACGTGGTTCCATCCTTGGCTAAAACCGAAGGATACAGTGCCATTACGGGCATTAATCGGCAGCGTGTAATTGACATTGATTGTATTACTGCCATCGGTATTGGCGTATCCCACGCTCAGGGTATCGCCCAAACCCAATAAATTGGCTTCTTGCAAATCCACTCCCCGACGAAAACTGCCCACACTTGGCGATCGCCCATTATCCAGGCTTGCTGTCAGTTTAAATGTTTCTGCTTCTTTAACCTCCACTTGCAACACATTGGTTCCGGGTTGCACGCCTGTCTGCAACTCGGCTGACAGGTTTTGAATCCGCGGATTGAGACGGAGTAATTGCAGCTTTTCTATTAAACGTGGTACATTTAAGGGCTTACCTGCACCAAGTTTGATGCGATCGCGAATGTATTGAGTGTGTAATCGCCTATTACCGACAATCTTAATTTCTTGCAAACTACCCTCAATCACCTGGATTTTGATAGTCCCAGCTTCTATTGTCTGGGGTGTAATCAATGCGCCTGTGGTGACATAGCCGTTATCAGTGTAAAGCTTGGTGATGGCATCTTTAACTTGCAACAAGTCTGCAAATGTCAGTTCCCGTCCCACAAAGGGATTTGTGATAGCGGCAAACTGTTCTGCTTTGAAAACTGTACTGCCCACAACTTCAATGCGATCGACCCGAAATTTGGTATTGGGGTCATTCTGCTCCAGAATCAGCTGATTCGGTAGTTTTAGGGATGGAAGCAATTGATTCTCGTCTGGTGGCTTGGGTAGCACATCCGACGGTAACGGAGTCTCAGGAAGATCATCTAACCGACTTGGGGGTAATGTCTGAGGTTCAGGAGTTTGGGCGATTGCATCCTGATAGTTACACAATATTGCGGCGATCGCAAAGCTGAGTGTTATAAATCCAGCAAAAATCCTGAGTTCGCCCAAGGAATTGCTTACCTTCGGCTGATTTATAACCAAGGTTTTTCTAAGCATTATTTGTAATTAAATAAATTAGGAATTAAATTCTTAATACTTTGGAAAGTATAAGTAAATAAGTGGTAAGTACCATATCTAACTTAAATTTTTTCCGAAAAGATCAGTAATATTACTAATTGTCAAAAAATAGTTCAGGAGCGAAGCCAGATACAAGAAGGGTATTCTGCGCGAAAAAATGGATAAATTACTGCTTAAAGACACCCACAAAACTTGAAATTTGGTGGTTTACAAAACACTTGTAGGCTCACTACCGCTACAGGTAAGTAAGCTATAGGACTCATATTTGATTTTTGAAAAAAATTCGGTACACCTTAATCTTCTGAAATTCTCTTGCCTATTGCCTACTAAGCCAAGTGATTTCAGTAATCAAACCGGATTCCTATAGTAAGAACATTTTGATACTGAATTCTACCTTTTATTCAATTAATTTGATATTTTTAATTATGCAAGTGTATCAAGATGATTGCACCATATCCAAAGCAAAAGTCAGAGCGAAGATTTCCTCAGCTCTGAACTTTGTAAGAGAGTATTCTTATTTAAATTCCCTAACTTTAGTTATAGGGATTCACTGTTAGCTGATAACTGTTAAGCAGCATATTTCACTGACAAATTAAGATGTACTTATCCTTTTTCACTTTTTTGCAGTCTGATTCATGAGCTTTCAGAGGCTTTTTCATCTTTAGGATAAAGAGAGCGAATTAACTCGCGAATTACATCAGTTGCTGGTCTGCCAGTCGTTGAACAGTATTGTTCAAGCTTTTGTGCCTCGCCTGATGTGAGATTAATTGTAAGTCGTTTAACAGCCCATTTTTTATTCATGTACTAGACAAGGTATGTTTTTAAACTACTTCTCTAATATCAATCATCTAAACTGCTCTTACAATGGTATAAGTAATGACATTTAGTTTAAGTAATGATGAAGTTAAATAGGATATTTTTCCCAGTAATAGTGAAGAGGTGAAGTATATTCTAAATTATAAAGTTAAGCTACTTTTCGGGCAGTAATTATAAGTATAATGTAAAAATAACATTAAATATATCCATACAAAATAAGTATTCTCACATAACTGTTGAGGATAATAATATATAAAAATTAATTGGTAGCCCTAGCAAATAGAATTTGCGGTTACACACATCAAACCCATCTCCCAATACTTCTCGGTTTTTGGGGGGAAGGGGAAAGGGAAAGGGTTTGAATCTACCTTTCTCGCAAGCCCAGTAACCCTTCCCCAGACTAAAAGAGAGATTATTGGGTTTATCCGAAAAGTATTGACCCATCTCCAGGGGTTTTAAAGCTTGGATCTTCTTTGAGACTACCTAGTGAGAAGGGCTTGCCTACGTTTGTGTCGTAGCGAATTTGATTTTCCCAATCTTTTCCAAACTTAGTTGGTTTTAATTGTTAATAAGTCATGTGTTGATAATGTATCGGCAGCAGATTTAATCGCATCAAATGACATTCCCGACTTTTCTGCAATATCCAATAGAGTATGCTGACCGTCAGATAAATTTAAAACCCACAGGATTGCCATTTCATTTAGCCCGCTATCTTTGTTACCACCAACTGCCCGATATATTCCTCTTTTACCTAACTGTGGCTCACATTTGGGATTTTTGTTGTAGTAGATTTCATTATTGTTGAGGATATGCAACATCGAATGACATTGAAAGAATGACTCAGCAAGATATTGGGGTTGAACGAAATTTAAATCGTCTGCTGAGGTATGGTATTCAGGAAAACTACCATGAGGCGATCGCATGAAGCAACCTACAGCTAAATTAAATCCAGGTGAGCAATATTGTCGCTCATCATAGCCATAGGGGAAGAAATCTATAATTTTGTGATCTTGTGTTGAGTTTTTGAGTACATAAACAGCAACTTTATCGATTTCAGTGTCACCTCGACGGCTTTTTTTGTAAGTAAAGTTGCCTGAATCTCCTAAACAAGTTAATACCAAGCCATGTTTAATGTTATTGACTTTAGCTTCATTGACAGCCAACCATGTAATTGAACCAATAGTTCCGGGAATCCAAAGAAATCTATAGGAATATCTTGGTGTAGTTTGACTTAAATATTTAGCGAGAAAAGTAGCGATCGCAATTCCCGAAAGATTATCATTACAGAGTGAAGGATGACAGGCATGGCAAGAAATCAAGACTTCATCAGTACTGTCTCCGGGAATATAATACTCTCCATAAGTCAAATAACCTGGTTTTAGAGAAGAATCAATACATACTTCATATTCTTCATCTTCTAGTTGCAAATACTGATTGTGAGTCAGGCAAAAACCCCAACTTTCCTTGTAATATGAAGTTCGGTAAGGAATCCAATCAGGATAATCGACAAGTGTAAATAGATGCGATTTAAGTTCTTGAAGAGATATTTTTTGATGTATGGGAATACTATAGTTAACAACGTGCAAATTTGAATTAGTAAAATCTACAATCTTTTCACCTTGAGAGTTTTTAATATAGGCATCTTTAATATTCCACTCATTAGGAACTGTCCAATCAAATACCTCTGTTCCTGTCGGTACTTCATGAACTGACAAAGGAAGATGCTGCTGAAGAATTTTTAAAGTTTCTCTAAAACCATCACCTGTAATACTACGGCAAATGGGGTATAAATCAGAAATTAGTTGGTAAAGCTCTAGACTGATATCCTTGAGGTTAAAAGAATTTTTGATATCAACTGCAACCATAAGTAGAATCCTTTTAAAAGCCTAAGTCATAGGCGTTACAATTTTGGTCGATTCAAATAAACTCCAAGCCCTATCTTTTTCCGAAATTTCAGTCACAGGTAGAGGCCATTCAATGCCAAAGGCTGGATCGTCGTAGCGATAGCCAGTAGCATATTCTGGTGCATATAAGTCACCCATTTGATAAGCCACTTCGGTTTCGTCAGCAAGGGTTTGGAACCCATGAGCACACCTATCTGGGATATAGAGAGCAAGGCGATTTTCAGCCGTCAACTCTATACCAATATGAGATAAATAGCTAGGAGAATCTGGACGCAAATCGATAATTACATCATAAATCGCTCCCCTGATACAACGCACCAATTTTGTTTCCTGAGAAGGAGGCATCTGATAGTGCATACCCCGCAACGTTCCTTTTTTATAGTTAAAAGATAAATTGCATTGGGCAATAGTCGGTTTTAAACCACGATTTTGAAATTCCTGAACGCAAAAAGTCCGAGTAAAAAAGCCGCGAATATCTTGATGCAACTCTAAATCAACAATAAATGCTTCTTTTATTTTAGTTTCAGTAAAGATCATAAATGTTACAAATTATGAGAAAAAATTAAAATTCTAATCTTTTAGAAAAACATTTTTCGACAATAAAAGGCTTCCGCATATTTCCCCGGTGAGTTTGATTCAATCCCGCGAATTCTGAGAATGGAACGAAAAGTCTCTTCTGTAAACCACTGCTTATTACTCTGGGTAGGGAACGCATCCAAAATATATTGAATTTTTCGGCGGCAGAGTGTTTCATTTAAATGAACAAAAAAATTAGGAATACCCAAATCACCATCATATTTGGGTATTTCATATTCCAAAATTAAATGATTTCTAAATGTATTCCAAGTTAACTCAGAAATTAAGCGGTGATCTTGGTGGCGATCGTCTCGGTGATGAGTAAAGATTATATCTGGTGAAAATTCTTGCTTTAACTGCTCAAAACATTCCTTCACCTCTATTCCCTGAAAAGGTAGAAAGCCATCTCGAAAATTTTTAATGATAATTTTCTTGACCGGAATTTCTTTTAAAAAGAGATTAGCACTTGTGGTTGCTTCCTCTGCTCTTTGCTCATTGGAACTAAAGACAACCCAATAGATAACAACATCTTGGTAATTCTCTATCAGCTTTAAGATTGTGCCTCCACAACCTATCTCAATATCATCACAATGAGAACCTAGACAAAGAATTTTGTACTCAGATTCTTCTGTTTTATTCAAACTAAGTTGGATCATACATGGTCGACTTGTACTTGTTCATCTCCCCAAACTTCCCAAGGTCTTTGGCCTTGAGCATACATATCATCCAACTGTTGTTTTTCTTTAAACGTATCCATTACTCCGAAAAAGCCAGTGTATTTATATGCAAAAAGTTCTTCTCTAGCAATCAATCTTTGAAAAGGCTCCATGACCAGTTCTTCACCATAATTTATATAGTTAAAAATCTCTTTTTTAAAGATAAAATACCCTCCATTAATCCAAATATCACATTGCTTTACATCTTGGATATTTTTTACCAAACCATCCTCTTGCATGTCAACTAAGTGAAAAGTTTGGCTTGGTCTGACACATAAAAAACTACCAATTTTATCACGTTGATAAAAATTATTGATATACGTTGGTAAATGTAAATCTGTCAAACCATCACTATAATTAGCTAAAAATACTTCTTCTCCTTCTAGATACTTTTCTACTGCTTTGAATCTTTGACCAATGTTGGCAGTTAACCCTGTATCTACAAATGTAATATTCCAGTCTTGGATATCTCGATTAAACAACTGAATTTGGCTACCGTTAGAAAGGCTAAAGTTATTAGAAAGCCATTCATTGTAATTCAAAAAATAGCTTTTAATTAGGTCAGACTTGTAACCAAGGCATAAAATAAAATCTTTGTGTCCATAGTGAGCATAGTATTTCATTACATGCCATAATATTGGTCGATAACCAATATTCACCATTGGCTTAGGAATACTTTCTGAGTATTCTCTCATTCTGGCTCCTAAACCACCGCAAAATAAAACTACTTTCATGTCACTTACCCCTTTTTAACGATTTTTTGACAATCAAAAATACTAAATACTTAAGAGTAGACATTAACTTCAGGAATTGGTACAACAAATTGGCCTCCCCAATCCCGAATGTAAGCCATTTGTATCATAATTTCATTTTTCAGATTCCAGGGTAATATTAGTATATAGTCAGGTTTTGTTTCGGCAATTTTGTCTGGATGAAAAATTGGAATATGAGTTCCTGGTAAAAATTGACCCTGTTTATAAGGGTTACGGTCTACTGTATAGTCAAGAAAATCTGTGCGGATACCGCAATAGTTTAAGAGAGTATTTCCCTTACCTGGTGCACCGTAACCAACAATCGATTTTCCTTCTCGCTTAACTTTGATCAAAAAATCTAATAAGTTGCGTTTAGTTTCTTTAACTTGTTCTCCAAAAGAAAAATAGTATTCTAATTGCGTAAAACCAGCTGCTTCTTCTCTATTTTTCAGTTCTGATACTTGCTGAGTAACGGGTTTAGAAGAGTCTTCACTGTGGCGCGCATAAATTCTCAAAGAACCACCATGAGTAGTTAATTCTTCTACATCAAAAACTGTCAACCCGTGAGCAGCAAAAATCTTGTCTACGGTAAGAAAGGAAAAATAAGAGAAATGCTCATGGTAAATAGTATCAAACTGATTTTCCTCAATTAACCGCATCAAGTGGGGAAATTCCATAGTAATTACACCATGCGGTTTGAGGATAATTTTCATTCCCTTGACAAAATCATTCAGATATGGGGTGTGAGCAAGGACATTATTCCCTAGTAATAAATCTGCCTGTTTACCCTTAGCAACCTGTTCTTGCGCTGTTTTCTGTCCAAAAAATTTGACAATTGTAGGAATACCTTTTTGAATTGCTACCTCAGCAACATTTGCTGCTGGCTCTATTCCCAGCGCCGGGATGCTTTTGGCAACGAAGTATTGCAGCAAGTAGCCATCATTACTAGCAATTTCTATTACCTGACTTTCCTGGTTTAATTGGAAACGTTCTACTACCAAATCAACATATTTCTTGGCGTGTTGCAACCAGCTATCAGAGTAGGAAGAGAAATAAGCGTAGTCGCTAAAAATATTTTCTGGGCTAATGTATTCTTGGAGTTGAACTAAAAAACATTCTTCACAAACATAGACATGTAGAGGATAAAATGGCTCTACTTCATTGAGTTGTTTCAGACTGCGATAACTTTCGCAGGGAGGAGACATACCTAAATCTACAAAGGTATGCTGTAACCCTGTTCCACAAAATAGACAGTTACCAGTTATTAGTTGATTATTTGTTGATTTTAGTGAATTCATAACTTTATATAAAATTTTTAAACAGTCTGCCAGAAGAAATCTTGATTTATTTGTTGAGTGCGTATGAGGTATTCCAATTGTTTCAGGCGAGTAAAACCTCTCGACTCAAATGTTCCTCTATCCATATCAATTTGCTGGAAGACATTATATAGTTGTTGGGCACCGCGCTGGGCATCCCATTCACATTTGAATCCTGGTAAATTTTGGTTAATTTTATTAAATAAAACCCGATAGCTGCGGTTGTCAGGATCGTGTTTACCAAAGCTCAATTGACAATCTGTAAAAACATCTGCAACTATTTGAGCAATTTGTTTGACTTGATAGTTGCTATTTGTATCACCGACATTGAAAATTTGGTTGTGAATTACATCAAGCGGAGCTTCTAAGGTGCAGATAATTGCTTTGCAAATATCTAATAGATGTACTAGGGGACGCCAAGGTGTACCGTCGCTGTTCATCTTGATTTCTTTAATTGTCCATGCCCAACCTGCTAGATTGTTTAAGACAATATCAAAGCGCATTCTTGGAGAGGCGCCATAGGCTGTGGCATTTCGGAGAAAGGTGGGAGAAAAGCGATCATCAGCAAGGAGTTTCACATCCTGTTCGACAAGTGCTTTGCATTTGGCATAAGCTGTTTGGGGATTGATGGTAGACTCTTCGGTAACGTAGTCTTCAGTGGCAAAACCATAGACACTGCATGATGAAGTATAGACAAAGCGTTGGATTCCAGCTGCTTTCGCCAGTTTCGCTATATGTACTGAGCCTTTATGGTTGATATCGTAGGTGATATCAGGGGCTAACTGACCTAAAGGGTCGTTAGAGAGTTCTGCCATGTGAACTACTGCTTCCACACCTTGCAGGTCTTCTGTTGTAATGTGGCGGATATCTTTGTTGAGGGTTTTGGCAGTTACCTTGGTGCCGTTATATAGCCAACCTACTTTATAAAAGCCAGTATCTAAACCAATAACTTCATGACCTTGTTGGACCAAGAGGGGAGCTAATAATGAGCCGATATAACCTTCAGTTCCAGTTACAAGTATTTTCATATCCTATGGCGCGATCGCAATTTGTGAGGGTTTTAATTCAGTAGGAATATTGTCTTGAGTATTATTATTTACAGCTACTGGTAGGAACTTAGCAATGATTTCTTCTTGTAGGGGAGCAGCTTCATCTTGAGTCAACCAAACGAATAACTTTGCTACTGCTTGCGGGGAACTGTCAAGTTTGAGAATTTCTTGGAGCATACGCAAAGCTCCTATAACATTACCACTGTTCAGAGGAATCGCTGCACGTGTCAAACAATAATTGAAATTATGAGTACGAGCTTGGCTTGTAATATCTGTGCGATGTTCAGCAGGAAGATAACTCTCAGAAATTTCTATACACTGACGGATGGATGTCGCTAAAATACCGGATGATAAGTCATCACCTGTCTGTCTGTGGGAATGTATACGATAACGAGCCAAACTTTCTGGTTCATACCACCAATCATAAGAAACAGTAATGCGTTTATAAAGTTCCCATTCAGGAGTGCAAACTAACTTTGGATAATAACCTCCTATTTGTTCATGAGTCAGGCGACGAATGACAACCGCAGGCATTTGTAACGGACATGTGACACCAATCTGCTGCAAAAAATTCCCACAGATACCTTTCTGGTTTCCAAACCAGGAAATCACTTCCCCTTTTTCAATTACTGTTCCTTTTTCATTGAAATATTCAAAATTTGCAAAAGCGGCTCCTACGGAATCTGGACACCCCTGAAGACTTTGCTGGAGTCGGTCATAAAAACCTGGAACCACACTATCATCATCATGCAGGATATGAATCCACTGACCGCGACTGAGGGAAATGCCTGCATTTTGATTTGGCAATACTCCAATATTTTGCTGATTGCGGTAGTAGCGGATTATTCCTCCCCCAATACTATTTACTAGATCGAACAACGGTGTTGTACTGGCATTATCCATTACTAGAATTTCCATCTGTTCTGGCCCAGTCCATTGCACCAAGACGCTAGCCAGACATTCAAGAAGATAATCGGTGCGGTTATATACCGGAATCACCACAGTCCAAAATGGTCGAGGTTTCTCTGGGTCTGTTACAGGTGGAATCATGGGAAACTGATAGTTGCCAACAGTAACCTCACCTTCAGGAATGGGGGGAGTAACGAGCATTTCTGGAGTGATGGCAGCATTCTGGTAAGCAGACACTGCTTTGGCATAGTGAGGATTGAGTAAAGTTAATGCCTGACGATACACAGAAATCGCCTCTGCTCTCTTATTTTGAGCTTGGTAAACCTGACTAAAACGGATGTAGATTTCCCAGTTTAAAGGATTGAGTTTTAGGGCTTGGCTATAGGAGGCGATCGCTTCTTCCCACTGACCGACTTCTTGCAGGATGTTACTTAAGCTATAATATGCATTTAGCAAATTTGGGTCAAGAGCGATCGCTTGACGATAGTAATTAATTGCTTCTTTGGAATTCCCTGCGATCGTGCGAGAAAGTCCCAATTTGTGATTTAAATCTGCGTAGTGCGCTTGTTGAGCTTTTGATAGTTTACCTTGCGCATTGAGGGCGTTGCCTAAGTTGATTTCTGCTTCAGCGCAGTTAGGCTGAAGTTCTAAAGCTTTTTGATAGCAAGTAACTGCTTCGTCAAACTTACCTTGTTGTTCCAAGGTATAACCCAAGTTATTATATGTTGCTACTAGCTTTGACTCTAGAGATATAACATCAGGCAGAGAAGCGAAATCAAAATACAAGAGAAACTTTTGGTAAGGAATATTTTGAAAATCTTTATTTTCTTGTTTAAATTTTTGAGATAATAAAACTAATTCTTTATCTCTATTTTTTATCTCAATATTGTTCAGTTTTTCTAAAAGTTCGCCATCTAATTCTCTACCGCCATTTCTCGAAAATGCGTTCTTTTTTAACCAATGTGTGTGCCAGAAAATAAAACCTAAATAATAAGGTGTAATTCCTTTAAATTGAATCGCTTCACAGAATGGAATTTTTGCATTTTTATCGAAAATATTTTGCTGTGAAACTGTCCAATATGCCACATCTCCATCGCCAGAAGCAGGACATTTTAAATTTGTGTAGTAGTTGGGATCGTCTGGACGTTGATATAAATTTACTCCTGAAAAAAATAAGGCTGTATTTTGCAGATGATTTTGCTTCAAATAATTATAAATAATTTTTAAGCGTTCAGGAATACCTACGCAATCCCCGTCGATATAAACGCAAATTTTATACTGCGTTTGGCTGAGACCAAAATTAGAATAAAAAACGAAAGAATGAATGTTGTTTACATCCAACTCAACTTGTTCTTTTGTACAAAATGAATAGACGTGGGGTAAGTAATGAAAAGCCCGTATTTTCTGAGGATATTTTTGTGCAAAGGTCTCTATTATTTGGGGAGTGTTGTCCGTACACTGATGAAATACAATTACCAATTCATCTATATAATCAATCCAAGATTCTATCGTTGCTGCCAAAAATTCCTCTTCATTACGAACTCGCATCAAACCGCTGATCCCATCTTTTCGATTTTGTGGCTCAAAAGATAAAGTATTTATGGTAGGATGCTCAACCTGACTAATTGACATAGTTTTTAGTCCAAAACTAGAAAATTTTGCTTTTTCCTAAACAAGTTTTTATAAAGGAAGTGAGATAAATCTTGAGGCAATTTCATCACGCAGAGGAGCTGCTTCTTCTTGTGTTAACCACCGGAATAAGTTTGCGACTGCTTCAGGGCTACGATCTATTTTTAAAGCCTCTTCTAACCCTTGCCAAACTCCAGCTAGATTACCAGCCTGTAGGGGAATTATGGCTGATTCTAGACAATAAAGAAAATAATGACTCCGGGATTGGGCAGTAATCTGTGCCGAGTATTCAGTGGGAAAATAACTCTTGGAAATTTCAATTGCACGGCGGATGGATATCATCTGTTTCCCAGAGAGTAACAGTTCGCTGGTGACATTGTTAGCGTGTTGGCGGTAACGAGCTAAAATTTCTGGTTCATACCACCAATCGTAAACAGAGGCAATGCGTTTATAAACTTCCCAATCGCTTGTATAGGTCAGTTCAGGATGATATACGCCCAATTGTTCGTGCGCTTCTCGACGAATCACTACCGCAGGCATATTCAATAAGTTACTAACTCCAATAATTTGCAGCCAATTTTGGGCAATTCCTCGCTGCTCTCCATAGACTTGTTGGCTGAAAATTACTTCCCCTTTCTCGTTAATATTTTCATAACCTGTAAAAGCGGCTCCTACAGAATCTGAACACCCTTCTAGACTTTCTTGTAGGCGGCAATAAAAACCTGGGAGAATATAATCATCGTCGTGCAGTAAATGAATCCAATGACCGCGAGTGAGAGCAACTCCGGCATTCCAATTTCCTGGCAGACCGAGATTTTGTGGATTGCGATAGTAGTTGATTATTCCTTGTCCAATACTATTCACCACTTCAAATACTGGCGTTGTACTAGCATCGTCCATGACGATGATTTCCATCTGCGCTTCTCCTTGCCATTGGGTCAATACACTGACAAGGCATTCGAGTAGATAATCTATGCGGTTATATACAGTTACCACCACACTCCAAAAAGGACGCTTACCTGTATTTGCTACGGTTGGAATAGTCGGAAAGCTGTATTGCCCTACAATCACCTCCCCTTGGGGAATTGAGGGTGTGACTGGCACTTGTTGAGAAGTTTTAGCATCCTCACTAACAGCTAATGCTTTGGCATAGTGGGGATTAATTAACTTTAACCCTTGTCGATAAACAAAAACTGCTTTCTGATATTGATTGAGTTGTTGGTAAATTTTGCCTAAATTGAGGTATATTTGTCCATCGCTGGGATTAAGTTCCAAGAGTTTTTCATAGGATGCGATCGCCTCTTCTAATTCCCCTTGTTCTTGCAGCGCCAAAGCCAAGTTATAATGAGCTTCTAATAAATTTGGCTGTAGTGCGATCGCTTGCTTGTAACAAGTAATAGCATTTTTCAAATCCCCTGCTTTTTTGCGGGCTACACCCAATTTATTATTTAATTGTGCATAGTAGATTTGTTGATTGCTGGAAAGCTTACTTTGAGCGTGTAACGCATTGCCCAAATTAGTCTCTGCTTCTATAAAATCTGGCTTTAACTCTAGAGCTTTTTGATAATAGTTAATTGCTTCTTCAAATAATCCTTGTTGTTGCAGAGTATAGCCCAAATTGTTGTAAATTGGTAGCGAATTAGGTAATAAAACTAAAGCTTGCCGATAAGCTTTCTCTGCTTGGGAAAACTGTTCTTGAACTAAATATAAATTACCTAAACTGAACCAAGTTTTAACAGAATTTGGTTGAACTTGTGAAGCCGCACTTAGCCACTGTTCAGCAGTTTGGAGTTGCCCCATCTGCTGCGCCAACATCCCTAAACCATATAAAGCTTCAGGGTTATTAGGTTGTTTTTCCAGAACTTGACTATATAGCTGTTCCGCCTCCAATAAACTATTCTCTCGTTGCTGTTGAACTGCTAGTTCGAGGATTTCAGCTACTTCTGTTTGGTCTAGAGATTCAGCTTCATTATTGTCACCTGACTGATGCTTTTGTACCGCAATTTGAATAAGAGATTTAGCTTTAGATTCTGAAATATTTGTAGTATTCATAACTATGTAGTATCTATAACTATAACTATATTTAGGTTGATATTAGATTGTTATAGATTAGTATAGCTTCAGAAGATAGATGATAACTATCAATAAATATTTTACTTATTTTTACCTGTTAAGAAAGCAAAACTATATTTAATAAGATAAAAAAGAAGTTTTGTCAACAGTATGGGCGAGAAATAAGCCTTAAGTTAGTAATCAAAAATTACCAAATCAAGTAATTTCAGTGCGTACACCATAGGGGTTGCTGTTGGCAAAACCTCTCCCAGAAAAGGTATTGACATTTTATTGTGGAATCAGATTTTTTACTCGCCCGATTGCTTTGACTAAGATGCTTGTAAATCAGAGTCTGTTAGTGAATGAAACGAGCAATTAGCTTGCAATACGGTTCGGATAAGCATTTTTCACTTTCCTTATGATCTGGGGAATGGGTTTGCGGGTAAAGGGGAAAGGATGTATTCAAAACCTTTCCCCTTTTCCCTTTACCCTTTAACCGAACCGTATTGAATTAGCTTGAAGCAAATTATATTACCGAGCTGATATCACTTGCACTCACGTTTGAAAATAGTATGCTTTGCTGAGGATTATTACCGATAGACAAAGAATTACCGAGAGACAAAGAAGTACCGAGAGACAAAGAATTTAAGGTGAGAAGAGCGCCATCGCTGGTATCTGTGATGTTACCTCGACTTCCCCAGCCATCTAATACAAGCTTATCAACACCAACCTGGAAATCTTGAATGACATCCAATTCTTTTTTAAGTAAGGTATCGGTACGTTTGAAAGTAAATGTGTCATTACCTTCGCCACCAACTAAGACATCATTACCACTACCACCATAGAGTGTATCATTGCCTTTGCCGCCATAAAGTGTATCATTGCCATCACCACCATTTAGCGAATCATTACCTTGACCGGCGTCGAGGTCATCATTACCTCTGTTTCCAGATAGCTTATCATCCCCCAAGCTGGCATAAAGTTTGTCTGCCCTGGTGGTTCCCGTCAGATTATCCTTCCGAATCGTGCCATAGATAACATCTGTACCCAGGTTGCCGATTAAAGTATCTCCTGCTAATTCAACAGAAGTAGTATTAATTTTGACTATAGTTAGGTTAGTATTGCGCTTAAAATTCCGTTCATAACTCCCAACAGCACTACCATTGAGAAACTCACTACCATTGTTGCCATCAACATCGGAGCTTTTATCGCGATCGTCAATCTTAACATTGCTACTACGACCAAAGGTTAGATCCCCGATTTTATCAGAGGAGATTAATTTACCCTGGATACCAAAATAATCTAAAACTCTGGCCCTGTTAGGATTTGTAGTATCTAATACCAAAAAAGTGGTTGTAGACTGAGCCTTGTTATATTCAACGTCAGGATTTTCAATTTCTTTAGCTGCCAATTTTAAATCTGCGGAAAAATCAAAAGAGAAGCTTTCATTACGACCAACTGCAAAACTAGCAAGTACCTTTGCTTCGCTGTTAGAAGCACCTTCAAATTGACCACTTAATCCAACTACAGCAGCCTGAGTGAAAAGTGATGAAAAAGTTGGATCAAAACTTGCTTGAGCCTCAGCAATTGCAGCAGTTATGCCACCTTTAACTAATGTATCTGCCTGGGTAGCAGTTAAAATGCTTGCAGCACTTTCACTATAGTTAGAAAAAGTAGCATCCCCTTCAGCGGTAACAAAATTAGGACTAGGATCGGGCTTGGGATCGGGCCTATTATTGAGATTAGTTCTACCATTGAAAGAAAGTAACTTTTGAGGTGTCAGTCTTAGACTTACTCTTGATACCATAAAAAACCTGTGTTGATTTTGTTCGTTAACAAATTGGCTCGTAAACATTCGGAGAGTAATTCTCTCCTAATTTACGAGCTAAATCTCTCGATATCCCTAATGAACTTGTCAGCTTTTATCCAGGATTTGCTTTGCTTTTAACAGCACTTTGAAATAGCTTAATTGACTATTCCAAGCGGAACGTGGAAGTAGTGGGATTTTCTCTAATTCTTGAGATGGTGATGGCTCAAGGTCAGTTTTTTCCTCTGAAATTGTGTTAATTTCGGAATTTTCTGCCATGATTTATTATCTCACTAAAGAGTAATAAAATTCGGGTTCTTGTTGCCAACTTTCCGACCACTGAATGCTGTCAGCAGTAAAGTGTAATCGGTCGTTTGCTGGCAATAAAGTATCTGTAGACTCGACAATTAGCTCAAATTCGCCATTATCAAATGGCAATCCTTGCGCCTTTACTTTGGGAACTACACGCTCTCTCATGCCTTGTTTGGCATGAACAAGAGCGCGATGATGACAGTAAGGATTATTACCTCTTTTATTAAAGAAAACATGGGCTGTCCAACTGCAACCCCCACGACAAAGTTCAGCATATTCGCAGGTTTTACAGAAACCCCACAGGTGTTTTGTGCCTTCAGGTGTTCCTGCTCCTAGATTGAAGCGAAGTTCTTCTGCACCTTCGATAATATCATGCAAGGTATGTTCTCGAATATTACCACCTGTATAGGCAGTAGTCGGCAGTGAGGGACAACCTTTAATCGCTCCGTCAGCTTCAATTCCCAAAGTGGAAAGTCCTGCACCGCAACCTTGCCAAAATGAGAAGTCATCCTCCTTTCCCCGTCCCCGCAACAGTCGTTCATAAGGGCCGTAGTAACCAATGTTATTTCCCGCTTGAAGTTGCACACCTTCTTGATAAGCACGACGCGCTACACGAGCAAGCATGGGGTAAATATCTAACAGTTCATGGGGTTGGAGGAGGATATCTGCGTTATCGGCTGCATTCCCCATTGGTACAGTTAGCTGAACTTGCCAAGCACGGGCACCGACATCACGAATACACTCATAGATGCACGGAAACTCTGGTGCTGACAGGCGGTTAATTTGGGTGTTGCAACCAAAATAAATACCTACTTCTCGCAGATGACTCATGGTCTTAAATGCATATTTCCAAGAGCCTTTCTTTCCCCGCAGGCGGTCATGAGTTGCTTCCAAGCCATCAATAGAAACAGAGACGGTACGAATTCCCGCTTCTTTCATTTTGTGGGCAGTTTCTAAGGAAATGCCATAACCGCCTGTAGTCATACCACATAACATTCCCGCCTCGTTGATAGCTTTGGCAATTTCCAGCCAGTCTGGACGTAGAAAAGCTTCACCTCCAATGAGAGTAACTTCTTTAATTCCAACTTCTGCCATCTGCTTGACGAGATTCAAAGCTTCTTCTGGGGAAAGTTCGTTGGCGCGCTGATGTCCTGCACGGGAACCACAGTGACTACAAGCTAGATTGCACTTTAAGGTAATTTCCCAAACTGCGTAGCTTTTGCGGTGATATGTCATAGGTTAACTCTCAATCTCAACCCTCAAAATAAACTAACGCCTTCTATTTTTTCGTCGTTTTATCGGGTTATTGTACTTCTGTTGAACTAACAACTACTCCATATATCGCTTGTACAGGTGGGTCTATTGCTTGACAAGGAAGCGGCCATGGTTTTGGAAGTGGTCTAGGAATCAATTTAATTGGTTTAATTGGTGGTTTTCCAAAGTTTTCGGGAGGTGAAAGTACAACATCACGTAATTTTGGCTGAGTGATTAATGGTGGCTGAATGACTGGTTGATTAATACTTATAAGCCCGCCAAATGCTCCCACTAATTCTTCTTCACTGAGATCATCAAACTGACCTCGTTCTTTTAATTCCAAAATTTTAATGGAGGCTGTTTCAAATTCTTCTTGAGAAAAATTATAGCCACCTTCTTCCATCACTTTTATCACTTCCTCAATCTTATCACTCATCAATTGAGTGTAAAAAGCCTCGTCTTTGACTAGTCTGACCAGGAAGTCTTTAACTTTCTCGAAAATTGTTAATGACATAAATTTTACCCCCTTAAGTTTGAAAGTTGAAGTTTATATTGATGAAAATTGACGATCGCGTCAAATAATCCGTTTAGCTTGAAACTTTTAGTGAGTCCACTTGTGTAACTTTTTGTTGCTGGGTTTGGTAAATCTCTCCTAATTTGATGTTGGCTTCCTGGTGTTGGGGATTGAACTCCAAAGCTTTTTGATAGCAAGCAATTGCTTCTTCCAACTCCCCTTGTTCTTGGAGTGCCACCCCCAAGTTATAATGGGCTTCTACCAAATCAGGCTGTATTGCGATCGCAGTTCGATAGTAAACAACAGCAGTTTGCCAATCAGCTCCTTCTTGGTGGGCAAAGCCCATCTGATAATTCAATTCTGCATAATAGGCTTGTTTCTCTGGTGAAAGCTGACCTTGAGCAAACAGCGCATTCGCTAAATTGATTTCTGCTTCTATACAGTTGGGCTGAAATTCCAGAGCTTTTTGATAAGATGCGATCGCATCCTCCCACTTATCTTGTTGTTGCAAGGTATAGCCCAAATTGTTGTATATTGTCCCTGCATCTGGTCGCAACGCAATCGCTTTTCGGTAAGCGGCTTCAGCTTCTGGTAACTGTCCTTGGCCTTGCAGCAAATTGCCTAAACTAAACCAAATTTTCACCGAGTTAGGCTGAACTTGCGAAGCTGCACTCAAATGCTTCTCGGCTTCCTGCAACTCACCTTTCTGCTGTGCCAGCATCCCTAAACCGTATAATGCTTCTGAATAGTCTGGTTGTTTTTCTATCACCTGACGATATAGCTGTTCGGCTGTATCTAGGCGATTAGCTCGATGATCTTGAAGTGCAAGTTGATAGAGTTCAGCAATTTCTTCGGCGTTAAATTGTCTTGGTTTATTAACCAGTTGCAAAATAAAATCTTCCAGCGCTCTGACTGGCTTTAAATCGCCATATAATTTATGTTTATTTTCTGCAACTTGCTGAGAAATATATTGCCGATATTGAGCATCTTTCCCCAGACGGATGGCAATTTGGACGTATTCTGATTTATTTGAAGCGATCGTCTCTTCTATACCCATCATCTGCAAAATTGCCAGAGAATGCCGCGATCGCATCAGTTCTCCTGGTAAAGTCACAACCGGAATATTATGAGCAATAGATTCGAGCGTGGAGTTACATCCAGACCAACCAATACTATCTAAGAAGACATCTGCTAAAGCTGTAGTTCCAGCAAACTTCCTGTCATGGAGGAAAGACAAAAACAAACAGTGATTTTGATAATCTAATCCTAATGCTGCAAAAGCATGATTTAAGCGCTGGCGAAATCTTTCTGTTATTTCTTCACTTTTGCTTTTAATAAACACAAACTTAGAATTACTTAACTCTTTAGCAATAGAGGGGAAAACATCATCATGATTGGGCAAATATTTATATAACGACTGACAACACCAGAAGAAAATATCATCGTCTTTTAAACCTATATCTGATTTCTTAATTTCTTCGGGTGGAATTGCTAAAGGGATGTAATGAATAGATAGATTAGGTAATCTAACTAATTTTTCTGTATAATGTTCTTGAGCATTGTCTGGTTCCATTAAGTCACTGCTCAAGTAATAGTCAATTGTCGGGAGTCCACTAGTCTCAGGGTGTCCCCAAGATGTCATTTGAATTGGTGCTAATCTCAGACAACCCAGTTTGAGCGTCATTGGGTCCATCCCAAATTCTGGGAAAATCAGAATATGTAATTTATCTTTTGTGATTACCTCACACCATTGTTCAGTTGAGCGAACACCTTGGACAAATTTATCAAAAGCCTTGGTGGCACTTATTGTTGAGTAATCTGTTTTGTCTCCGGTGTAATAACCAAATAATTCAAACTCGCTTCGATCTATATTTTCTACCCAACCTTTAATCGGGATTTTCCAATTAGAATGACTAGATAAAAACCCAGAAACAATACCAATACGAACCTTTTGATTTTTATCTAAATTTGGCAGAACAAGCGGTTGGCAATCTTGGGGATACCGACTCGACATAATCTGGAAAATCATTTTCCCATAAGTTCGCTGTAAATCTCGGTCATTTAAACCTTGATATGTCAAATAAAAAGGTTGAAATGCTCCCACAGCCTCAGATGCTTTGGCCCGTTCTTCCTGATTAGTTAATTCATAATATTTAGCTAAATCTTGCAAATACTGTTGATACTGATTTCGTCTGAATGCAATTTCATCAACATTAGAATAGATAACTGGTAGTTGGCTCATACAAGCACCAAATTTAGCCAGATCATAGTTTGGTGTTAATTTGACTGCTTGCTCAAATGCCTGGATTGCTGCTTCTATTTGGTTATCATCTCTCAATGCTGTTCCCAAGTTGCTATATATGTAATCAATATCAGGTCGAATTTTAATCGCTTTTTGATAGGATTCTATGGCAGCATCAAATTTATTTTGCGCCCTGAAAATATTTCCCAAGTTGTTATAGGTGATTGCAAAATCAGGTTGAATGCTTAAAGTTTTTTCATAAGCTTCTATTGCTTCTGCAAATTTTCCTTTTTCCTGGAAAAGATACCCTAAGTTGTGATAGGCGTAATGATAGTCTGGTTTAATTTTTAGTGCTTCTTGGTAAGAATCGATGGCATCATTCAATCGCCCTTGTTTTTGGAGTACCTCTCCTAAATTAGTATGAGATGATACCAAATCTGGCTGCAATGCAATAGCTTGGCGATAATATAATTCTGCTATCTTGAAATCGCCTGCCTGTTGCCTAGCTAAAGCAAACTGCTCATTCAACTCTGCGTAGTGGATTTGTTCTTCTGGTGACAGCTTACCTTGAATGTGAAGAATATTTTTGATATTAATTTGTACTTCTATGCTGTCAGGGAGAATTAAGAGTGCTTTTTCATAACAGGCGATTGCTTCTTCTAGCTTACCCTGTTGTTGCAGAGCAAACCCCAAGCTGTTATGTATTGACCCTGCTTCAGGTTGTAATTGCAAGGCTGCTTGAAAAAATTGTTCTGCATTTTGATATTGTTCCCGTTGCTGCGCTAGCAGACCTAATCCATATAATGCCTCTGACTGCTGGGGATCTAAATCTATAATTTGACGATAAATCTCTTCGGCTTGGATGAAGCGCTTGGTTTGGTGATATTGACTTGCGAGTTGGAGAGCATCAGGAATTGTGGTCACGTCGCTTTGCTCCAAATTCAAAATTAACAATCCCCATAAATAAACTCAGGAGCTTATATCCTTTTACTTATGGACTATAATCTATACAATCTTTTTTATTTAAAATGTCTTTTGTTCCAATATCTGCAAGGAACTCAAGCTTTTGAAACTTATAACTGATATCGATTGATATCATGTCTGCTTGGTTACTTCTTAAACTGAAATTAACAGAAATTTTACTCTTCTCTACCTTTGGGGGGTCTACGAGAAGCTTAAGGCTACGGTAAAATCTTCCTCTTATGACTATTAGCCCAGAGTTTTAATTCAGGGCGGGCAAACAACACAGACTGCAAGCTGGGTTGAGGATTAAATGTGGTAAGTTGTAAAATTTTATTGCAGAAACATTTTTTTAAGGCCAAAAGATGTATTTTTGGTAAAAGCCGAAGGCTCAAATGAGCAAAGAGCCTTCGGCATTTATCAATATACTAAGCTTTCGAGCGTAACTCTACTTGCAGAAGTTAATACTTTTTGTAAGTAGAGTTTAATTATTACTACTTGTTACTACTTGGAAGCAGTAGAAGCATAGCTTGAGGATGTAGCAGTAGCACTGTTAGGAGTAACGGTAGCGTTAGTAAAGGTTACAGCTATGTTGTTAACGCCGCCACTTGCTGAAGCATCTGCATCTGCTTGTGCAATGCTAATGAAGGATGGCTTTTTGATAGGTGGCTTTTTGACAGGTGGCTTCTTAGTACCACCAATAATTTCTTCAGAGGTAATTTCCAAGTAGTTCAGATCAGAAATGATCATTTGAGTTCTCCTAAAATTTGTAACTGTTGTTGGGAATTTTGGTCTAACCAACTTGTTTCGTTTGGCTATACATCTAATATACTTTATTCCTCAAAAAAGTCAACACTTTTTTGAGGAATTTGTGATTAAAAAAACTAATGTATTTATGTTGAAAAATCATTATATATAGTCCTATTTGAAATTAGAAAAAATTGCATGACAAATTTAAGCAGAAATTTAAAAAATACTGCCTAGCAAGACTTATAGCGATTAAACTTAATTTTAAATAACGCAAATACAGCACTTTGTAGATATATTCACAAAACACTAAAAAGGAAAAATTATTAAGTTTTGAAGTAAATTAAAACCTGTATCTGCAATATTTTTGAAGACTAGAGAAATCTCCCATGACTTAGGGTAGATATTGAGCAACAAAAACATTTGAAAATTATTAAATTATTTAGTCTTGGTGAATAACATATCTATTAATTCCTCTTCTGAACCGTCTGAGTCTATTTGAGTAACTATTTTCATCGTGGTGATTTGTTGCTTTAACCAATCAGAAAAGGATTCTGTAATGATTTTTTGGCGCAACTGTTCATCTAATTGGGGTTGAATTATTTCTTCCACCCAAATTAAATACACTCCCTTGGGAGTAGTTATCGGCTTGAGAGCTTCTGGTGGTGCAGCAGCAAAGACAGCGGCTGCAATCTCTGGACGAAAATCTTTGCGGTATCGGAGTCCTTTGTATCCATAAGCACGACGGGCTTCTGGTTCTGAGATATATAGACGAGCAATATCTGGAAAATTGATTTCGCCTTCTTCTAGAGCATAAAAAAGCTCTAAAGCTAAATCTCGATCCTCGAAGACAACTTCGTAGGTAACGGCAGCGATATAATCTAGCTGATGTTCGTAAAAGTGCTTTTCCAGTTGATTGGAAAATAGATGATTCGCTAACTTCCGCGAAAGGATGTTGTTGTAGGCTAATTCTTCAAACTGATCCACAGAGAGGTGGTGTTTTTCTAGCCATGACCAGGTGTCTTTAGCTTTGACAAGCTTCTTGGCGAACCTTAAGTTATCTCCTTCTTGCTGTAGTTCTTCTGGCGTGACTGTAATTCCTGCCGCTTGCGCTGCTTCGGCAATAACACTTTGCGATGCGATCGCTTCCACAACAGCAGGTATCTGACAGGAGAGTTTAAGACTGTGAATGATATCTGAGGTAGAAATAGTCAGATTGTCGGGCATAACGCGATATCTCCAATAATTAAGGGGATTAAGCATCCCTTCTCTGCGAGACGCGAGGCGAACGGCTTACCTCGGCTTCGGTTCGTACAAATCGCTCAGGGCAGGTGGGTACGGGACATAATTATTCCTCCAATGTCCCTTGTTCTATTTCCTGATTGCAGTGCGATAGTTTTAACTACATCTCCAAACCGCCCTTTTTCAATTTCTTGAACGGATCTAGAACAAAGTCAATTACTCGCCGTTGACGAATGATGACTTCAGCATTTGCTGTCTGACCAGCACCTAATGGAATACGTTTGTTGCCATTTTGGACATACTGCTGGTCTAAGATGATTTCTAATTCATAGGTTTCGATGTTGCCTTGGGGTGTTTGGCTAACTTTCGAGTCAGGTGAGATCCAAGTAACTTTTCCTTGCACGATGCCATACTCTTGGAAGGGATAGGCATCAAACTTAACTTTTACTGGCATTCCTACCTTCAAGAAACCGCTATCCTGATTAGGCATATTCGCTCTAAGTACAAAGTCTGTTTTTGTAGGTGCAATTTGGGCAATCCTTTGACCGACTTGTACCACTGCTCCCGGTTTAGTGGTGGGTAATTCAAAAATCACCCCATTAATCGGCGATCGCACCACGCGCTGCTGAATTTGCAATCTTGTAGATACAAGCTGGCTTTTAGTCTGAGCGATTTCTGATTGCGTTGCTGTTATTTGTGCCTGTATGTCTTTTAGCTGCTCCTGATTTTTCATTACAGCTAGTTGTCCGGCTTGCGTGGCACTTTTATAACTACTTTGTTCTTCTTGCAATCGGAGTTTTGCTTGTTTGATATCAGACTCTAACGTTTTGATAGTTACTTGATAATTATTTAGCTCTTGGGCTAAACGCAATTCGGCTTGTTTAATATCTGATAGAGACTTTTTATAAAGTCTTTTGCTTTCTTGCTCTTGTTTTTTGATTTCATCAAATTGGGTTGCAGCAACTACCTTATCGTCAACGAGTTTGCTAAAGCGTTCAACTTGCTTAGAATCTATGCTCAAACGGCCTTCAGCCGATTCTTTATCGTCACGACTGGTAGCAATTTGCTCCTCTGCTTGTTTAACTAATGATTGTTTTTCTAATTTTTGCAGGTTATAGCTACTCAGTTTGGCATCCAGGTCTTGCTGCACCTGGTTAACTTGAGCCATTTTTTCTAATTCTTGGGATTTATTTTGTTGTTCTAAAAGACTCGTTGACATTAAAAGTTGATTTTTCAGCAGTTCCAGTTGGGATTGCCGATTTTGTAGCCCTTGCAATTTGCTCTGGACTTGTTGCAGTTCCGTTTGTAGCAACTCAGAATCCAGTTCCAGTAAAACCTGTCCGGCTCTAACTGTATCTCCTTCTTTGACTGTTACTGTTTTGACACTCCCAGCAGCTTGAGCGTCTAATTTTTGAGTTGCGCCTTTAGGTTCCATACGCCCTCTGGCGCTACCAGTTTCATCTACTTTCGAGAGAGTTGCCCAAGGCAAGAATAGACCAGCAAAGCCGATGAGCGCATACAACAAACCACGAGTCCAAATTCGAGGTAAGGCATCGAGTAGTTTTTCTGTACCGTAGTACAAATCTTGACTTTCATTTTCTGCCTCTATCTGCTCGTCAAATACCGATTCTTCTTGCTGTTTGTAACCTTGATATTCATCTTGCTTATCTTGGGGAAATGGGGACGATCTATTGGGATGTGGCATGGTTTTATTTCCGATAACAGTAGATGGGGTGTGGGGGAGAAATCAATTCAAAATTCAAAATTCAAAATTGTTTGTGTAGAGTCTCGTCGAGAATAAAAAGACTGCCCAATGCCCCATCAACTAACTTGAGACATCTGTTGTTGATTCAGGTAGTAATAATGACCTTTTTTAGCGATTAATTCGTCGTGGGTACCGCTTTCTACCAAAATACCTTGATCTAAAACCAGGATTAAGTCCGCGTTGCGGACTGTAGAGAGGCGATGGGCAATAATTACACTTGTACGTCCTTTAAGAATTGTTTTGAGGTTGTTTTGAATAATCCGTTCTGATTCTGAATCTAGGTGACTAGTGGCTTCATCAAACAGTAATAACCGAGGATTTCCGAGCAAAGCACGAGCAATTGCTAGGCGTTGGCGCTGTCCACCAGACAGCATTCCGCCGCTTTCACCAATTTCTGATTCGTAACCCAGCGGTAATTTTTGAATAAATTCATCGGCTCCAGCATATTTTGCTGCTTGGATAATTTCTTCTGAAGAAGCATTTGGATTAGCGATCGCAATGTTTTCGCGAACAGTTCCACCAAACAGAAAAGTATCTTGGTCTACAACGCCGACTTGGGAACGGAGCGATCGCATAGATACGCTGGTGATATCGTTACCATCAATGAGGATTTTGCCATCTGTCGGTGGGTATAAACCCAAAATCAATTTACTGAGAGTTGTTTTTCCAGAACCGCTGCGCCCTACGACTGCAACCATCTGTTCTGGCTTAATTTCAAAGTTGACATTTTCTAATACGTTAGTGTCGCTTTCTGAGTGATAACGAAAGGTAACATTTTGAAAACAAATGTTACCGCGAAGTTTACCCAACGACTTGCGGGGTTTATTTGCTAAGTCTTCTTCTGGTTCTGCCTCCAACACATCATTAATGCGTTCTGTGGAAATCACGATTTCCTGTAATTCATTCCACAGCAAAGCCAGTCGCTGGAAAGGACTCAAGACGTTACCCACCAACATATTGAAAGCAACTAATTGTCCAATAGTTAGTTCGTTATTAATTACCTGGGTTGCTCCATACCACAGCAATGAAGTATTGACAAAGGTGTGAATGACGCCACTGATAATTTGCAAGCGATTGTCAATTATTTGAGCATTAAAGTCTTTTTTGATTAAATCATTTAGCAGTTCCTCCCACCGCCAACGCACTGTCTGTTCAATTGCTAATGAGCGGACGGTACGAATTCCGCTTAGGGATTCTATAAGATAGCTTTGTTCTTTGGTAGCTGCATTAAAAATATCTCTGGAGATGCGGCGTAAAATACTTGTGCTGGCCAGTGCCAAGATAAAAAATGGCGGTACAGTACACAGCACGAATAATGCCATCCGCCAGCTATAGGAAAACATCAAAGCCAGATAAACCACTAATGTCAGCATATCCAATACAATGGAGAGTGTCTGACCAGTCAGGAAGTTCTGAATTTTCTGGTTTTCTTGGATGCGCGAAATTATATCCCCAACGAAACGCGACTCAAAATAAGCAAGGGGTAAACGGAAGGTATGTTTGATGAAGCCTACGAGTAAGGCAATACTAATGCGGTTAGCAGTGTGAAATAAGAGATATTGCCGTACACCGTTGACAGCAACACCAAACAACCCAAAAACAATCATTCCCAAACCAATGGCGTTTAAGGTTGGAACACTGCGTTGCACAAGTACTCTATCGAGCAACAACTGAGTAAATACTGGCGTTACTAACCCAAATAATTGAATGACTATCGAAGCTATGAAAATTTCTAGCAGTGTTCGATAGTGAGGTTTGACTAATTCAAAAAATTTCCAGAAGCTTCTACTTTCGTCCTTAGCACTTTTTAGTAGAGCTGTCGGTTGCAGTAACAATGCATAACCAGTCCAACCCTCTTGAAATTCAGCTTTTGTCAGACTGCGTTGACCAAGAGCCGGATCACATACAATCACCCGCTTTTTGGTGATTTCATAGACGACAATAAAGTGTTTGCCTTCCCAGTGAGCAATTGCAGGTAAAGGTTGTTCTGCTAATTTATCAAGGGTAGCTTTCACTGGACGGGTGGCAAAACCCAGGTATTCTGCTGTTGCTGCCATAGCCTTTAGGGATGCACCGTTGCGAGTGACATTGGTCATATCCCGTAGGCGATTGATACTAAAATGTTTGCCCCAATAGTTACCAATCATCACCAAGCAAGCAGAGCCACAATCAGCTGCACTTTGTTGGGCATAGAAGGGATAGCTTTTGGTAATCCGCTTCCACCAATGCCCCATTTGTACTTTCGGACTGGGAAAGTAAAAACGTGATTTTTTTGTTGGCTGTTGTTCTGACTGCTTCTCTTTTTGAGGAAAAGGAATAATTTTAGATTTTGGAGATTGGGAAGTTTTTTCTCTAGTACCCAGTCCCCTGCGATGCACTGAGCCTGTCCTTGTGTCCTCAGTCTCCGATTCCGTTTCGCTGACGCTCATGGCAAAAGTCCACTCCCCCAACTCTGGGAAGTATTCTAGTGCTGTTTGCATCTGGTCGTTTTTCAGAATGTAAGCAATCGTTGGTTGCGTTGTTTGCCAATCTCCTTGTTTTGGTTGAGCAAAGATTGTACCTGGTGCCAAAGAATCGCCTTCTGAATGCCGCAGTTGACCTTTGTATAATAGCCACAACTGTGAATCTTGAGATATTTCTGGACTTACAGAGCCAGTGTCTAACTGGTGTCGCTCAAACAAAGATAAGGCTTTGAGCATTCCTGAAACTTGTGAAGTATGGCGTGGGAACTGTGATACTTGGCGACATAACAACAACAAATCCCAAAGTTCTGCACGGGCAAACAGGCGATCGCGAATGTTAGGATACTTGTCTATCAACCTTTGCAATGCTTCTTGCCTGAAATAGCCAAGTTTTAAGCTTGTCGAAGCTCTAACTACATAAGGACTAAAGTTAGCTTCGGGAAATAAACTCAATTCACCAAAAACAGACCATGCACCAAAGGTAGTAATTAAATTCTCAGAGCTATCTAATAGCCGTACTTTACCTGTAAGAATAATGTATATACCAGGATTTGTCTGTGCAGATTGCCAGAATTGCTTTGCTGATGGTGGCTCCACAATCTCCATTTCTGCCAATAAATTCTCTAATTCTTTTTCTGAAAGTTTTGTACCCAAGGTATACAAAAGTCTTTCACCCACATGTTGCTCAGAAAGCACTGGTGGCATTTTCTAATCTCCACAAAAAAATTTAGTTATTAGTCAGAATCCAATTCAAAACTTCATTAAAAATATTATTTAATCCAGTATTTTCACTGAGGAGACTCTAAGCTTTATTAGAGTAAAGTTAGAGACAAATAGCATGGTACCAAAGCATCTATATTTTACATACAAGGTATCTTTACTATGCAGAAAACCCCCTTGTTGCAGCCAGTTATTGATGTAGCAATAACTAGTGTAAATGCCAAAATGTCGAGCTAGAGCTTTGTTTACTTACATTTAGCTTCAAGAGCAACTAACTGCATTCAGATACTCCACACAAATATGGATAGCTCATTTTGGCAATTAGCGGCAGTTGTAAGAGGAATTATTTTTGGAGCATCATTTGCTATATGCTGCAATAGCTACGCAAAGTGTTTCATTTATCAGTCACAAACTCTCGAAGTTTTTTCTATTTTGGGCAATGTTCTAGTTGAAAGTTAGCTTTCATACTTTTGAACAACACCTGACTTGGAATAATTCTTAAAAGAATGTTTTCAGAGATTCCTAACTTCTTAACAGCCTTGTCTTGACTTAAATGGTGTGACATAATTGTATTTAGAAATTGCATTGAGTCGTAAATTATGTGAAAACGTAATTCATTGCAGTTGTGTGATAAAAGCCTGACAGCAAAAAAACCACAACTACAAATCTGACTAACCTTGTAGTGTTAATCAGAAATTTACACAATGTGCAATTACCGCCCGGCATATTCCCTAGTGCTTTGGCGAGTCTAGGGGATAGTCTCCGGGATAGCTTCATCGTTATCATGCAACCTGCAACAAAAGAAAATTTTGAGTTGGCTACAAGAAATAGAAGACTAAAGCAACTATAAAGCTATAAAAGCACATCGTAATTTTTGTTTAAGTAGTATTTTACTAATTAAGCAAAACTACACTTAAACAAATGTTGCTTGAGTTTGCTTGGAAATTCCAGAATGGATCTTTCTCCAGCACTGCTTAGTATTTTTAAGGGAGCATCTAGCAAGTTATTTAACGTTTGTATTATACCTCCTCTAGTGTAACAAATGCAAGTGACCAAAACAGACTTGCGAACATCATCATATTTACATAGAAACATGATATTTACATAATTAGCTTACACTCCTTAGCTCTTAAATTTAGATATTTTACTAGTTTCTTAATGTAAATTTTCTCACAAGTCATCTAATAAATGATTTTTAACAAAAAAAATATATTTTACAACCATTTATACATTAAATCTTTAAATAGCTAGGCGGCATAACATGATGGTAGTCATAACGGCGACTATTGTTTGCTTAAAGGTGATATTTAAGTTGTTTGAATTAGCTGTGAGGTAAAACACATTAATATTGTGATCCGGCACACACACTAGTTAACTACCTTAATCTTAGCATTTTTCTCATCAAGGATGTAGCAGCAATACATATTACAGCTTGATAGAAGTTGATAAATAACCGTCATGTTTAAATGAGCTTATAGTTCAAAAAATGACAATAAGCCGCAAATTCTTCTTTTAAAACCTAAGATTGCGATGCGATCCAGTTAAGTAATAAATGGATAAATTTAATGGTGGTTATAGAGCCAGTGCCCTGACGAAAGTGTGACACCATAGATTTGGTTAAATATCGGAAATCACCCATAGCAGTTCTCAATCAAATAAGGTACATCTTCAAAGTTGAAAAAATTTATATACGAAGTCCAGTTATACCTCATTAGCAGAGGAACCGCTATAAAAGCAACCAATATCAGCTTGGTTGCCCTCGCCAATGCTGCTGCTGTATATTTATCCATCGGAAAATCTACTTGATGAGAAAATGATCCCTCTGTTATATAGGGATCTTTATATTACTCTCAACAGAGAATATTTCGCTTGCTTCTCCGTGCTTGGTTACAAATGCGGAGATTTAATTCTAATGATGATTAGCTTAAAAAACCAGTAGAGAATTCAGTTCCTAAGTTGTGGGGCGATCGCTAAATCCTTTGGTTAGCTTGCTCTATGAAAGGAGTTTGTGTCATACTTAGAGAAATAATTAATTACTAAATCTCAGTCGATTTTAAGTAGTATTTTAGAAGCTTAGAAGTAAGACAGTTAGGGCAATGAGGATTGGGGATTGAGGGGAGACTGGCATCGTGCGAAAAATTGATGTTCCTGCAAACTTGAGATGCTTCCATATTGAAAAACATCTCTGATTTAGTATTACAGTGAATTACGAAGGAGTACTTATGTCACAGTTGGAGCAAGCAGTGCCAGACACCTTTGTAGCCCAAGGCTTAGAAACTCTCCCCAATCTTTTCGACCGAGTTGAGGCTCTGGCCAAAGATTTTGCCACCCGCGCAGGGGCACACGATAGAGATGCTTCCTTTCCTTTCGAGAATTTTACAGCTTTGCATGAGGCAGGATTACTCAACCTCACCATTCCGGCTGAATTCGGTGGCCAGGATTTGGGGTTGAGAACTATCTGCCGGGTGATTGAAGGGATAGCACATGGCGATGCTTCGACTGCATTAGTACTAACAATGCACTATCTTCAACATGCTCATGCAGCGCGTAGCCGTCGCTGGCATCCAGAAGTATATAAGCAGCTGTGTCGTGAATCAACTGAAGGCATTGCCCTACTGAATGCTGCCCGTGTTGAACCAGAGTTAGGAACGCCAGCGAGAGGCGGATTGCCAGCGACAATTGCCGAACGAACAGCAGAGGGCTGGCGTTTAACAGGACATAAGCAATACACCACGGGCAGTCCTATCCTCAGCTATTTTGTTGTTTGGGCACGGACAACTGAAGATGAACCACAAGTTGGGAATTTTCTAGTTCCACGCGATCTGCCTGGTTTGCGAATTGTCGAAACCTGGGATCACTTGGGGATGAGAGCTACGGGCAGCCATGACCTCATTTTAGAGAATGTATTAATTCCTTCAGAGTATGCTCTAGATATCAACCCCGTATCTGCTGTGCCATCTTTTGATCCACTGATTTCCACTTGGGGCAGTTTGACAGTGAGTGCTTTATATCTCGGTGTTGCTAGTAGTGCGCGAGACTGGCTTGTTAAATATCTTTGGGAGCGATCGCCTTCTAATCTCAAAGAGCCACTGGCAACTTTGCCACGCTTCCAAACTGCTGTAGGTGAGATAGAAGCACTGCTGTTTGCTAATAATAGATTGATTTATAGTTTGGCTCAAGATATTGACAAGGGCGAATATGAGCCTAGCGTAGGATTACAGGCACAGGCTGTGAAATACCTTACTACAACCAACTCAATTCGTGCTGTGGAGATTGCCTTAGAACTAACTGGTAATCCTGGTCTATTAAAAAGAAATCCTTTAGAGCGACACTACCGTGATGTTCTGTGCAGCCGTATCCATACACCACAGAATGATGTTATTTGCCAGTCACTGGGTAAGTCGGTGCTGAAAGTCAAGTGATTGGGGACGGCAGGGGAGCAGGGGAGCAGGGGAGGAGCGATGCCTACGGCGGTAAACTACGCCACTCATCAGCACCTACAACTTGGTCAAAATTCGCTAGGGGTTCGGGATGGCGGCGACTACCCCAAACTGTGACTCCAAAGGCTTTGGCACGAGATGCGTTGGCGTAGCCCGCCGAAGGCATCGCTTGACCGATATTTCCTGTGCCGAGAATTAATAAAGTCGCGTCTGCCAACTCTTCGAGAAACATTCCTCTTACCCAAGTCTGTTCATTCTGCAAAGTTTGCAATTTCCGCAGATTCTTGGCGTGATAGAACATAAATGCCAGTACAAATTCCGAAATTGGAATTGCATGAACCCCTGTACCATTCGTGAGGATAAAATATCCTTTTGCAAAAAAGTTGGCGTGAGGATGTGATTCACACCAGCACTCGGTGACTGTTGCCAACGCAGCACGGGTGCTGCTGTCAGTACTTTAGACTTCTGGGCATTTGTCGGGAAAGGGGGAAAGGGGAAAGGTTCTGTATTGTCCCCTTCCCCCTTAACCTTTACCCTTTTTCCCCTCTTGCAAAAAGCACTTTTGCAAGAGGTCTTTTGTCAAGGGTAGAGGTTCTCAGGTAAAATCCATTGATATAAATCTCTGCATCACCAGCATCACCATCGAGATTACCTTCACTATCCACCTCTACTACATCTATGATGGTAGGTGTGGCTCTATATCTGCAATGAGATGATCGGGTAAAATTAATTTCACAATTTGCTACTCCCTAATTCCATTTTGGATTTGGATTTTAGATTATGCAACCCAATCGGCAGCACTTCTTCATTTTTAGTTTTTAATTTTTGATTGTTTAGTATCCTGCTTTTTTATCTACTACATTTCGTAACGGCTGACCAGCTTGGTAACGCTTTAGATTGTCGATAAATAAAGCTATTGAACGCTGTTTACTCTTGGGTGAATGACCGGAAGTATGAGGGGTGATAAAAATATTAGGAAGTGACCACAAAGGACTTTCTGGTGCTAACGGTTCTGAGTTAACTGTGTCTAATGCTGCACCTGCAATCCAACCTTCTGTGAGCGCTTTTATTAATGCTGATTCATCGATTACGCCACCGCGAGCAATATTAATTAGGTAGGCATGATTTGGGAGCGAACGCAATACAGATTCATCAATAAATTCTTTGGTTTCGGGAGTTAGGGGTGTTGCAATAACTACATAATCTACCTCTGGCAGGAGCGATCGCCATTCATCAGCACCCACTACTTTATCAAAATTTAGTAGCTCTTGGGGATGACGGCGACTGCCAATAATTCTTAAGCCGAAGGGTTTAGCACGGGCGGCAATTTCTTGACCAATACCACCAGCGCCAATAATTAGCAAGGTTGCATCTGTCAACTCTTGGATGGCAAACCCTCTTTTCCAGTGACGTTCAGCCTGTAAAGCATATAATTCTGGCAGGTGTTTGGCATGAGCCAGTATGTAAGTAATTACAAATTCTGCGATCGGAATTCCATGCACTCCCGCCCCATTAGTGAGAATAATATCTCTTTGCAAATAAGTTGGTGTCAGGATGTGATTCACCCCTGCATTAGGTGCATGATGCCAACGTAGTGCAGGTGCTGCTTCTAATATTTTATGCAGTATAGGACTTCTCGATAAAAACCAACTGAAATAAACTTCAGCATCGCTGGTATCCCCATCTAAATTTCCTTCAACATCTACTCTTACAATCTCTGTATTGGGTGGTAGATGTGGTTCAATGTCAGCAACCAGATCGAGGGGCAAAATGAGCTTCATTGTAGATTATCTCTTCTTTATTTACAAGGCTATCTCTGAAAATTAACTATATGTGACAAAAAAATGAGTACCATTTTTCTTGGCACAAATTATGATGATATTTACCAATATTTCAGGGATGATTATTTAATTTGTAAACACATAAGTTCTAGATGAAAATATTTGTTATTATCTTTATACGCCATTTTCTCCGTTGCATATATTTGAAAGCCCAATAATAAATAAAGTGGTTTTGCTAAAAAGTTATTTTTAACAATATCAAGTAATAATATTTCTACATTGTTAATAGTTCTTGCCCTTTCAATTAATTAATTTAGTAATAATTTACCTATGCCTTTTCTCCTATACTCTTGTTGAACATACATGCTACTGATATATGCTTTATGTCGGAGTTTTATTCTTAATTCTTGGTTAAATGCAACTATTGCAATTAAATGTTTATCCTCAAAACATCCCAAAATAAAGTTATTATTATCTATTGGAATTCTAGCCCGAAATTCTTCTATCGTCTTAATTACTTCTTCTTGATATGTTGTGCCAAATGAATCTGGATTTTTATCTAAAGCTTCTAATCTGATCCTTCTATAATCTTCTGCATCATACTTGGTTAATTTTTTGACAATCATTAAGATATTTTTTATTTATTTCAATCAAACAATCTAGATTATTATATTTTAGTTTATCTAGATTGTGAATATAGAAAAAATCACCTAGAATAGCAAAGAGGAGATTTAAGAGGTATTTTGATTGTTCATCAATAATTTTTTATTGCTATAAATATCTACTTTTAAAGAGCAAGTTTGAATCTCGAAGTAGCCTATTTACCGCAGCTACCTCAAGTTTAACATTGATTGACTACAAAAAGCTTAATTTCAACTACTCAGCTGTAATAATTGGTTGTTTACCTGAGTACTTTCATTGCTCATTACTCGCTCTAAAACTGCTTCTCTGATATTGATAAATACTTCGCTACTTCTATCCCGCGGGCGTGAAAGTCTCACAGGTAAATCCATAGAAATCTTTCCTTGATCAATCACGATCACTCGGTCTGCCAACGCCACAGCTTCTTCCACATCGTGAGTAACCAAAAACGCAGTAAATCTTCGCTCTTGCCACAAGTTTTCAATCAAATGCTGCATTTCTTGACGAGTTAGAGCATCCAATGCTCCCAAAGGTTCATCTAGCAACAACAAACGGGGCTGACTGGCTAACGCTCTGGCTAATGATACCCGTTGTCGTTGTCCTCCAGACAAAACATAAGGCCACTCATCAGCTCTATCTTTGAGTCCGACTTTATTAAGTACCCATAAAGCTTTTTCACGCCAATTACCTTCTAAGCCCAACCCCACGTTCTGAATAACGCGCTTCCACGGCAGCAAGCGGGGATCTTGAAACATCACTGTTACAGAGCGGCTGAGTCTATGTAATGGTTCTCCATCCAGTAGTATTCCACCTGAAGTTGCTCTATCTAATCCTGACACCAGACGCAATAAAGTACTCTTACCACAACCACTTCGTCCGACAATGGCGACAAATTCACCTGCTTCAACTTCTAAATTCAGCGAGTTTAAAACAGTTTTCTTGTCAAAAGATTTCGTCAAATCCAAAATACTTAGTTGTGTACCCTGTACATTTGAACTCACTTGCAAAACCCCCTTTTGAGAACAATTGGAATGTAATTATTTGATGAAACCTTGAAGAACGCAAACCACACTCAAAATTAATAGAAGTCACCGATTTTAGATTTTGAACCTTGGATTTCTTTCACCCATAAAGGTCAGCCACTTAGGTAGATGGGTTCCTCAGCATAAAGCAAGTGGTATTTATGTGTGAAGCAAAAAAAGATAAAATCGGCAATCTAAAATTGTTAGGCAAAAGTTAAAATCAAGATTTTTTAACCTTTGATTATGGCGAGTTTAGTATTTATGACTTTTGATAATTGGGGTTCCAAGCCAAGAATTTTGTTTCTAATCCTCTGGCGACAGCATCTGCTAATTTACCCAGCAGTGCATAGATTACAATACTCAAAACCACAACATCGGTTTGCATAAACTCACGGGCATTCATTGCCATATAACCAAGACCAGAATCTGCTGCGATCGTTTCTGCGACAATTAGTGTCAACCACATAATCCCCAAGGAAAAGCGGACACCAACGAGAATCGAAGACAAAGCTCCTGGGAAAATTATTTGCCACAGAAGTTGTGGTGTTTTTAATCCGTAGACTTTTCCCATTTCAATCAGTCCAGGGTCAACGCTGCGGATGCCATGAAATGTATTGAGATATAACGGAAAAAATACCCCCATAGACACTAGAAATAATCTAGCTTGATCGCCAATACCAAACCAGAGAATCACTAGCGGAATTAATGCCAAATTAGGGATAGTACGGAGCATTTGCAAGGAACTATCCAATAACTTTTCTGCTACACGGGAAAAGCCATTGAGCAATCCCAAACTGAAGCCAATACTGCCACCAACGATAAAACCAGATATCGCCCGCCCAGCACTAATTCCTATATGTTGGAACAATTCTCCAGTTGATCCTAGTTTAATCGCTGTAGTGATTACACCACTTGGTGCTGGCAAAATCCTGCTGGAAAGTAGACCAGTTCTGGAAGCAAATTCCCAAAGAACTAATACGGTAACAGGCACAATCCAAGGAACTAATTTCTGGAATTGTTGGTTTTCCCACAATCCGTTCAGAAATATTGTATTGTTTTTGCTTTTAGTCTGTTTAAGAGAAATAGTCATGGGATTTGAGATTTTAGATTGTCCACAAGGATAAATCTAGAAGCATCGGTCGCATAATTCGTAATTAAATAGCAAATTACGAATTATTAAGTCATGAAGCACTTGTTAATTGTTTCGCAAATTTTTCATTGGCGAAATTGCCGCCAATGGGGCTCAAAACTGCTGGCGTTAAAGGTGCAGGTTCATTCTGCAAAGGTAAACGTGGAAATAATAATTCAGCGGTGCGATACGCTTCTTCCAAATGGGGATATCCAGAGAAAACGAATGTTTCTATCCCCAAATTGCGATATTCCAGCATCCTAGCGGCAACGGTGTCAGGATCTCCAACTAAGGCCGTACCTGCACCACCCCGCACCAATCCAATCCCTGTCCACAGGTTGGGGCTAATCTCTAAGACTTCTCGACTACCACTATGTAGTTGACTCATACGCCGCTGTCCTTCAGAATCAGAATGAGCTAAGTCTTTCTGAGCTTTAGCGATCGCATCGTCATCGACATACTTAATTAGCTCATTGGCTGCATCCCAAGCAGCTGACTCGGTTTCTCGCACAATTACATGCAAGCGAATCCCAAAACGGACTGTTCTACCTTGTTCAGCCGCCAATTTCCTAACTTCAGCAATCTTTTGGGCCACTTGTTGTGGAGGTTCGCCCCAAGTCAGGTAAACATCTATATGTTTAGCAGCAACCCGCTTGGCAGCAGCAGATGAACCACCAAACCACAAAGGTGGATAGGGTTTTTGAACTGGTGGGAATAGGAGTTTACCACCTTTAATATCCAGGTAATTTCCTTTAAAATCGACTGTTTCCCCACTGACGATACCCCGCCAAACTCTGAGAAATTCATCGGTTAAATCATAGCGATCGTCATGACTAAGATGCAAGCCATCCCCAGCCAGCTGCACCGGATCTCCACCTGTCACTACATTAATTAACAATCTTCCTTTAGAAATTCGGTCAAATGTTGCTGCCATCCGTGCAGCAACACTTGGGGAAGTAATTCCTGGACGAATTGCCACCAGAAATTTCATCTGCTTGGTGACAGAGATGAAAGCGGCGGCGGTTATCCAAGCATCTTCACAAGAACTCCCTGTGGGTAACAATGCGCCCGTGTAGCCTAAACTATCTACAGCTTGGGCAATTTGTTGCAAATAATCAGGTGTGACAACACGAGAGCCAATATCTGTGCCTAAATAGCGTCCGTCATGAGATCCAGTAGGAATAAACCAAAGAATTTGCATTTGTGTCAGGCAGGGTACAAGTATATTTCCTACGGTAGACCGATCGAATTGCCGTAGTTTATAGTCAGCATTTTACAGGAAATTATTTAAAACGCCAGTGATAGATTAACGATTCATAAAGAAAATTGCCTACAAAATTGACGTTTTCACGCACAATCCCGATAATCATGACACTTTTTTTGCAACAATGGCTGTCGTGACGAATACAAGTTTTATGTCAATTAGCCACATTTTTGCGAATTTGAAGTGTTCACTTCTGGTTTCGTGGCTTTATTAAGGGTAAGAACTTCAAACCCTCTCCCCCTGCTTTGAATGGCACGCTTGTTAAGCGTAAATCCCTGGTATTCCTGGATGAAAGGGTGTGGGGTGTAGGGTTGCAGGTTCGGGTGTGGGGAATTAAGAAGATGTTGAACTCCTTGACGCACTCGCATTCAATTGTCTGGAACACCCTACCCCCAACAACCTGCCCTCATGAGGTTTCACATGAATCTTAGTGCCATTCCCGCCTGCTTTCCTGCTCCCCTGCGATCTCAACGTGTAAATTAAGTACTTAACAGCTTAGTCTTGATCGGCATCTTTTTGCCTCCCATTCGCCTTTAACCGGATTGACGATTATTGTGATGGCAATTTTCTGCTTCCGATTTGTGCAATTAGTCAGTGTTGGCATCTTAGGCGAATATATAGGGCGCATCTACAAAGAAAAAGTACTAGGTCTTGCATTGTAACAAGCTCTATGCAAAGATAATTTTACTAAAGTACGGTAAGTCGATAGAATTATCGTGTTTAGATGGTGATTAATGCTGTCAAAATATAGCTGATTAGAAAATAGTGTTTTCAATTAATATTAATTGGTAAATAATCAGTTGAATCTAAATCAAGCTTGAGTCGATGTCAGTAGCCATTGATGAACTTTGTACAGCATAACCCAAAAAACGGATTTTAGGATGTCTCAGAAGTATTAGTTCATGTAGTGTGTGGTTGAGTTTCCCTTGTTGAAAATAGAGAAATCTTTGCTAAAGCAGTTATTGTCTGAATTTAGACGTTTTTAGGATTATTTATAACGTCAGGTTCTTTATTAATTGCGAATTTTGGATTGAAAATTCCAATATTAGTATCGATTTCAATCCCGATCATAATTTTGTGATTTTTTCAGCGGCTAAAGGTTTGCTAAATCTATGTTCTAACTGTTTGCTAGAAATATTAGAGCAATGATTTATCTTGTCTTTTATACCAAATCAAGGGCTAATTTATTCATCTTTAAGGTTGAGGAGTTAAGGAGTAATGTCGAAATTGGGCTGGAATTATAGATCCATAGCGTTGGTACTTTTAGTGCTAGATATTCTAGCTATCCTGGTTTTTCATCCAGCCAAAAGTCAGGCTGAATTACCTAAATCTGATGTATCTACTATTGAAATAGAAAAGAACAAAGAACCAGAAGTAGTTGTCAATCAAACAGTAGACACTTCAATTGCACCAGTCACTGTTAAAAAAGCTCCAAACGAGATCCAAGATCGAGTGATACCTGTATCACAATTGTTGCAAGTTGCACCGCCAACTAAGCAAAAGGCTCCAAATAATGCAGCAGGGCAAGTGACATCCGTCTCGCAACTATCAGATATTAAGCCGACAGATTGGGCATTTCAAGCATTACAGTCTCTAGTTGAGCGCTACGGTGTAATTGCCGGATATACAGATGGTACATTTAAAGGCGATCGCTCCCTAACGCGCTATGAATTTGCAGCTGGGTTAAATGCAGCCTTAGATCGCCTCAATGAACTAATAGCGACTTCGACAACAGATTTAGTCAAACGCGAAGACTTGGATACCATCAAAAAATTACAAGAACAATTTTCTCCAGAACTCGCCCAACTTCGGGGACGCGTAGATACCCTAGAAGCACGAAATGCGCAGTTAGAAGCAACTCAATTTTCCACCACAACCAAACTTATAGGTCGTGCCCAGATTGTTCTTGGTTCACTTCTGGCTGGCAATAACGTCGTTACCAAGAGACAAGCACCTCGCAATCCCACACTTCAAGGCTCAACATCTTTACGACTAAACACCAGTTTTAACGGTAAAGATTCACTAAGCTTGTCACTATCAGGTGGAAATATTGAGTCGTTGGGACAAACAAGAGCTGAAGCCACATTATTAGGAACTTATGAGGGGAGGACTGCTGATAACTCCAGTATTACTTTTGCACGTAACACTATTACCCTCGGTGGTGTTCGCTATCGGTTTCTACCTAATCCAGATACCCAAGTCAACATTTATGCCCTGTCTGATGGAGCTAGTGAGATAGGTCTTTCTGGCCCCGTTAACCCATATTTTGAATCCTCTTCTGCAACTGGTGCTAATGGGATTTCACGATTTTCACGGCGGTCTTTGGTCTATAACTATGGAGATAGCGGCCCAGGAATTGCCATACTCCAGCGATTAGGCAAACAGGTTCAATTCGGGATAGCGTACAGCGCACCAAACGGCGGTAATCCCACACCCAATAATGGCTTTTTTTCAGGCAGGTATTTAGCTCTAGCACAGTTAATTTACTACTCCTCTAATCGAAATTTTCGGGTGGCTGCAACTTATGTCAATACTTATAGCCCAGCGAATACCCGAGGACTAAGTGGAACAAACTTCGGCCCAGCAGTCGGGAGTAACCTGGTAAATAGCACCGTAGCTGGAACAGGAACTGTGGGTAATCTTTATGGTCTACAGGCGTTTTATCAAGTTAGTCCCAAGTTCGCAATTAATGGGTGGATAAGTTATGCATCACACCGCTATTTGGGACGCGGAGATGGTAATGCTATGGATTGGGCAGTAGGGCTAGCATTCCCCGATCTTTTTAGTGAAGGTGCTCTAGGTGGGGTTTTAGTTGGTATGGAGCCGAAACTCACCAGGCTTAGTCAAAATGTAGATTTGGGAGCAGGTGCAGGACAGGCAGACAAAGATACTTCCCTGCACGTTGAGGCATTTTACCAATATAAAATCGGAGATAATATTGAGGTGACGCCAGGTTTGATCTGGATTACTGCACCAGACTCTGATTCCAACAATCCGGATAGTATATATGCTTGGGTTCGTACTGTCTTTAGGTTTTAACCAAGCCCCGTTGGAGCGGGGTGTGGGGTGTAGGCTGCATAGACAGCCCCAACAACCTTCTTCATTCAAGCCCCGTTTTTCACTCTAGTTTGCATTGCTGGGGTTACAAGCCCCTACCAATGCCGTCTTCCCTACACCCTACCCCCTACACCCTGTTTTTAACCTTTGGCACTCCCCGGACTGAATAAAAATTTGCTGACGTTTACAGCAGTTTTCATGTATTTGAACCACACCTGGCGCAAGGCCTTGCACCCCTGCTGCGTGGTCTATTTACCTGAAAATAGCTGTAATCAAAAGTCTGGGGATTCTTGAGTCTTAAGGGAGGCAATGTTAGCGTCACAAGACAAAGCCCAATCCAATTTCGCGTCTTTACTATCTAGACAAAACTGTTTAGAAAAATTTATTAAAATACGGTAAATTTATCGAATTTAAGTATTTTGCAAAAAAAATTGCACAAAAGACGGTACAAAGCAAGTTATTGAGAAAGATAACTCAGTTGATTTTACATAAATTTACGTTTGAAGTTGTTTGGTCAAATACTTGCTTTTTGTCGAAAACTGTGAAAAACTTTATTATGCTAAAAACTACGGTTTATCGATCAAGATAATGTATTTAAACGATATCAAGCTAGTGAGAACCTGTATTAAGGAATTACAATTTCTAGATTTTTAAATATTTATTTTGCAGCATGGATGGGGTGAAGACTTAATGCTTAAGACTTTATAGATGGGGGGAAATGGTAGATGCTGAAGACGTTAACAACCGATTTTGAACTCGCTCTCCAAGCAGATGTGCTTGTGATCGGAGGTGGTCCGGCTGGAACTTGGGCGGCATGGAGTGCTGCATCAAGTGGAGCTAAAGTTGTCCTCGTGGATAAAGGATATTGCGGCACAACTGGATGCGCTGCTGCATCTGGGAATGGTGTGTGGTATGTGCCACCAGATCCAGAAGCACGGGAAACAGCAAAGGCGAGCCGAGAATCGTTGGGTGGGTTTTTAGCCGATCGCAATTGGATGGATCGAGTACTGAATCAGACTTATGAAAACGTCAATCAGTTAGCAGAGTGGGGTTATCCCTTCCCTACCGATGATGAAGGTAAACCCTACCGGCGATCGCTGCAAGGGCCGGAGTATATGCGGCTGATGCGGCGGCAAATTCAACGCGCTGGAGTCAAGATTTTAGACAACAGCCCCGCCTTAGAATTACTGGTTGATAACGATGGTGCTGTTGCTGGTGCAACAGGTGTGAACCGTCAGACTGGTGAGAAATGGAGAGTGCGATCGCAGTCCACAATTATCGCAACTGGTGGCTGTGCGTTTCTCAGTAAAGCGTTAGGATGCAACGTCCTGACGGGGGATGGTTATCTAATGGCGGCAGAAGCAGGAGCCGAGATGTCGGGTATGGAATTTTCTAATGCTTATGGCATCTCTCCCGCCTTTTCTTCAGTCACCAAAACCCTGTTTTATAATTGGGCAACTTTCACCTACGAAGACGGTACTGTAATTCCAGGGGCAAGTTCTCATAGACGTTCAGTAATAGCCCAGACATTACTGCAACAGCCAGTTTACGCCATCATAGACAAAGCGGCGGAATCAATGCAGCCATCTATGCGTTTAGCACAGCCCAACTTCTTTTTACCCTTTGATCGTGCAGGTATCGATCCCTTTACCCAACGTTTTCCTGTTACCCTACGCTTAGAAGGAACTGTACGCGGTACGGGGGGAATTCGGATTGTAGATGAAAGTTGTGCCAGTTCTGTACGGGGACTCTACGCTGCTGGAGATGCAGCTACACGGGAATTGATTTGTGGCGGATTTACTGGCGGTGGTAGTCATAATGCGGCTTGGGCAATATCTTCTGGCTATTGGTCAGGGAAATCGGCTGCTGAATATAGCCGCAGTTTGGGGGAACAGAAAACTCAACGACAAGTTAAGGGTGTTGGAGAAGTAGGATTACAAAGTGGGAGCAATCGCTCTCAAACCTTGGCAACTAATGAAGTGATTCAAGCAGTCCAAGCTGAAGTATTCCCTTACGAAAAGAACTATTTCCGTACAGAACAAGGCTTAACCGAGTCTTTGAGTAAGCTAAATCATCTTTGGCAAGAACTCCGCAATAGCCAGGTAACATCAGATAAAGAGCTAATCCGGGCGCGAGAAGCTACGGCAATGGTAGCCACAGCACGATGGATGTACAGCAGTGCCATTGAACGTAAAGAAACTCGTGGTATGCACAAACATCAAGACTATCCAGAACAAGATGCTAACCAGCAACATCACCTGATTAGTGGCGGATTAGATCGAGTCTGGGTAAAGAGTCAGCCTTTACAGAGTACAGAAAAGTCTTTATCCAAAATAGGAGCAGCAGTGTGATTGAGTTGGTCAGCGAGTCGCGGTGCATAGAATGTAATATCTGCGTGAATATTTGTCCAACCAACGTATTTGACCGTGTACCTGATGCACCGCCAACTATTGCTCGACAGAGCGACTGCCAAACCTGTTATATGTGCGAGTTGTATTGTCCAGTTGATGCTCTTTATGTTGCACCAGAAAGCGATATGAAGACTTTAGTCAACGAAGCAGAATTAGTAGAAGTTGGGCTACTAGGTAGTTATCGTGAAAACGTTGGTTGGGGACATAAACGCACTTCAACAGCCAAAACGGATCAAACATTCCAAATTTTGAAGCAGATGAAATAGTGCGGCGGAGAAAATAGTCATGCTGTTATTTTCAGTAGGAACAGGTTATCTCAGTAAAAATAAATTTACTTCCAGATTATCAACCTCAGTGGCTTGTGTCCTACTGTTAGTAACTACAGGATGTAGCCAAGGCGAAAATAAATCTGCTCAATCCATTGAGGCTGTTAATGTCAATAACACTGTTGCTGCATCCAATAATATTTCTACACTACGTATAGGTTATGTAGGTAGTTTAGAACCTACAGGGCCACTTGGTTGGGCAAAGAAAAAAGGAATTTTAGATCGGGAGTTGCAAAAAGCAGGATTTAAAAATATTACTTTTGCACGATTTCCTAACGGGCCGGATCTAAATGAGGCGCTTGTCGCCGGACAATTAGATGTTGGTTCTTTAGGGGATACACCAGCCATAGTTTTGAGAGCGAGAGGTCAGGAAACGCGACTGCTGCGGATTACTCAATTTAATACAACCGCTTGGTTAGTAGCGAAAAAGAATGGTGCGCGATCGCTTGCTGAACTTAAGGGTCAAAAAATAGCTACCCAAAAAGGTTCCTATATGCATAGATACCTGCTGGGTCTATTAGCTGAAGCTAAAATTGCCAAAGATGTAAAAGTTGTTCACTTAATGACTACTGAGGCAAAAGCAGCTTTAGAACGTGGTGATATAGCGGCTTATGCAACTTCCAGCGATCTAGGGCCTTTTCTGAAATCACAAGGATTTCCAGTGATTGATTCTTCAGCAAATCATCAGGGTTTATCAGGGACATCATTAGTTGTGGCAACCGAGAACTTTTTGGCGAAACAACCTGATTTTCCCCAAAAATTTAACGAAATTCTGACAGAAGCAGCCAAGGATTTAAAAGCTAATTCTGACGAATATTATCAATATCACGCACAAACTACTAAATATCCCCTCGATATCATCAAAATATCGTACCCACTGAAACAAATCTCAGAAGAACCATTACCAGCCGAGGGTGTGAAGCTTTTAGAAGGAACAAAGAAATTTTTAGTCTCGCAGGGTTTAGCAAAGTCAGACTTTAAATTAACAGATTGGGTTGCTAAAGAACAGCCTCGTTAATTTCATCTACGGTTTGCAGGAAGGTTTTATGACTATTGCTGTTGCAGCTAATGTCTACAAGTTTGTGAAGAGGAAGATGATTAGCAAAGCTGATTATCGAGATTTTATCTTTACTAATCTCGCCACATTATATGTAAAGAAAAATTCCAACTCTTCAAAAAAATGCTGTTAAGAAGAAAGTAGACAACCTTCTTAATCAGTACTATCTACCCAATCCAATTGAAAAATCAGGTAGAACCTATGACTATTGCGTTAGAACGTCCCAGAAAAACCAAGTCTGCTCAAATTCGGGAAAAACTTGGTTATCCGATCATCGACACCGATGTACATACCCAAGAGTTTCCCCCAGCATTCTTGGACTATTTAGAGCAAGTTGCTGGAACTGCGATCGCAGAGCGTTTTCAAGAACACTTACCCGGTGCATCTCGCTCTAAATGGTTTAAGGAATCTTGGGATGAACGCCGCACTTACCGCACCGCCCGCCCTCCTTTCTGGACTCGTCCCACTAACGATCCCCTAAATTTAGCTACTGTTAGCTTGCCAAAGTTGTTGCACGAACGCCTGCAAGAAGCAGGGACAGACTTTGCCGTTGTGTACCCCAACTTGGCAACGATGGCTCCACACATCGGGAATGAAGAAATGCGGCGGGCTGTTTGCCGTGCGGCTAATACTTACCACGCTGATATTTTCCGTCCTTATAGCGATCGCTTAACACCAATTGCTGCTATTCCCATGAATACGCCCGACGAGGCGATCGCAGAATTGGAATATGCGGTGAAAGTGCTGGGACTCAAAGCAATTCAAATCCCCGGACATATCCGCCGCCCGATTCCCGCCTTTGAGAAGTATGGCGAAGAAGTAGCCAACGAAGCCATCTGGATTGATACCTTTGGCTTGGATAGTAAGTATGATTACGATCCCTTCTGGGCGAAGTGCGTAGAACTGAAAGTTGTTCCCACCACCCACTCTTCCGGTATGGGCTGGATCAATCGGCGTTCGATTAGCAATTACCAATACAACCATATTGGTCACTTTGCATCGGCTGCGGAAGCACTATGTAAATCTCTGTTTTTTGGTGGTGTAACTCACCGCTTCCCCACACTCAAGTTTGCCTTTTTAGAAGGAGGTGCAGCTTGGGGTGCTAGTTTGTACACCGATTTGATTTGGCATTGGGATACTCGCAATAAAGACCATTTGGTGGAAAATAACAATCCCGCCAATATTGATCGCGAAGAACTGTTAGAACTATATACCCGTTACGGTGGCGAATTAGTACATGGTCGTTTGGATCAACTAGGTAGCGGTTTAGGTTTCCACGCTGAGTTAGTAGCACCGTTAGAACCAGGTGATTTGGATGAATTCGCCGTTGCAGGAGTTACCAAGCCAGAGGATATCCGCGATCGCTTCTTGAATCACTTCTACTTCGGTACAGAATCAGATGATACCCGTGTAGCTCAAGCTTTTAACCGCAAAGCTAATCCTTATGGCGATCGCGTTAAAGCCTTCTTGGGTTCCGATTCTGGTCATTGGGACGTACCTGATATTACTGCGATCGCGGCTAATACATATTCAATGGTAGAACGCAAGATTATCACCGAAGAAGATTTGCAATACTTCCTGTCAATTCATCCCTTGGAGTTGTACACCAGCTTGAATCGTGACTTCTTTAAAGGTACGGCTGTGGAGAAAACAGCAGATGAGTTTTTGGCTAAAGCCGGCCGGTAATTCCATTTTCTCGTTATGTCCCTCAATCTTGATGATCCCCCAGCCCCCCTTAAAAAGCTACCGTGCATACACAAGTCAAATTACCCCCCTTAATCCCCCCGATATATTGGGGGGAAACCGGAAAATCTAGTTCCCTCACGCCACATGCTTCAAGTCGGCAAAGCCGCCCAACGCAGTGGCTCCCCTTTATAAGGGGAGGGTTAGGGTGGGGTAAAACATTGATTAATCAGCTATTTCAGACTTGTGTGTACACCGTAGCCTTAAAAATGGGGGCTAGGGGGGATCTCAAAGATACACAAATCTTTTGAATAATTTAGGGTAAAATATCATGACGATCGCTCTAGACCGCCCACAAAAAACCAGGTCTGCTCAAATTCGAGAAAAACTTGGTTATCCCATCATTGACACCGATGTACATACCCAAGAATTTGAACCGGCAGTCTTGGATTATTTAGAGCAAGTTGGTGGAACTGAAATTGTCGAACGTTTCAAAGAAAATTTACCAGGAGCTTCCCGCTTTAAGTGGTATAAGCAAAGTTGGGAAGAACGTTTTGCTTATCGTACCAATCGCCCTAACTGGTGGGGTCGTCCAACCAAAAATACTTTGAATTTGGCTACCATTAGCTTACCCAAGTTGCTGCACGAACGCTTACAAGAAGCAGGTACAGACTTTGCCGTTGTGTACCCCAACTTGGCAACAATGGCCCCGAATATCGGCAACGAAGAAATGCGGCGGGCTGTTTGTCGGGCAGTTAACACCTACCATGCTGATATTTTCCGCCCTTATAGCGATCGCTTAACACCCATCGCCGCTATCCCACTACACACTCCCGAAGAAGGGATTGAAGAGTTGGAATATGCAGTAAATGTTCTCGGACTCAAAGCAATTCAAATCCCCGGTTACGTCCGTCGTCCAATTCCTGCCTTTGAGAAGTATGGCAAAGAAGTCGCTAACGAAGTGGTTTGGATTGATAACTTTGGTTTAGATAGCCAGTATGATTACGATCCATTCTGGGCGAAGTGCGTAGAACTGAAAGTTGTACCCACAACTCACGCTTCTAGCCAAGGTTGGACAACTCAGCGTTCTGTCACCAACGCCCAGTACAATCACATTAATCACTTCGCCTTTGCAGCCGAAGCATTATGCAAATCGCTGTTCTTTGGTGGAGTTACCCGCCGCTTCCCGCAATTAAAGTTTGCCTTCTTAGAAGGTGGTTCGGCTTGGGGTGCTAGTCTCTACGCTGATATTATTTGGCACTGGGAAACCCGGAACAAACAACATTTGTTGTCAAATAACAATCCTGCGATCATCGATAAAGAAGCACTAGTAGAGTTGTACACCCGCTACGGTGGCGAACTCGTAGATGGACGCTTAGATAAAATTGGTGATGGTTTAGGATTCCACCATCAACTATTAGCTCCAGAAGATCCAGGTGAACTCGACGAATTTGAACTAGCAGGAATAGAGAAGCCAGAAGATGTGCGCGATCGCTTCTTGAATCATTTCTACTTCGGTACAGAATCAGACGATACCCGTGTAAGCCAAGCTTTTAATCGTGCAGCTAATCCCTTTGGGGACAGAGTTAAAGCCTTCTTAGGTTCAGATTCCGGTCACTGGGATGTGCCAGATATCACCGCCGTTACTGCCAACGCCTACTCAATGGCAGAACGCGAAATCATTACCGAAGAAGACCTCCGCTACTTCCTCTCAATCCATCCTTTAGAGTTGTACACCAGTCTCAATCAAGACTTCTTCAAAGGTACAGGTGTTGAGAAAGCCGCAAACGAATATCTGGCGGCTAAGAAATAACTTTCATTAGTCATTAGTCCTTTGCAAATGACCAATGACTAATGACTAACGACAATTGCAACGTTCCATGTTCCATTTCCTCTGTTCACTTGTAGCGTGGGCCTGGCCCACTCTACATTTCTCTTCTAAATTCTGTGTCTGATTGCTGCCTACTGCCGAAACAATACCAAGGATGATTTGATTATGGTGCTAGATATTACAAAACCGAAGGATTACATTGACCTAGCAGCTTCTCTATCCAAGGAACTTGCTCAATCCGCAGTTGAACGCGATGCCAAAGCTGGAGTTCCAGAAGAGGAAATTAATAAACTGCGTGAAAGTGGTTTGTTGTCACTGATTGTACCTAAGCAATATGGTGGAATTGGTGCAACTTGGATTGATGCTTTAAAAATTGTCAGAAAACTGTCAAAAGCAGATGGTTCAATTGGTCAGTTATATGGGAATCACCTAAATTTAACGGCTTTGGGTCACGTTTCTGGTACACCAGCCCAAAAGGAAAAATACTATAGAGAAACTGCTAAGAATAACTTATTTTGGGCAAATGCAATTAATACAAAGGATACTAGGCTGAAAATTAACCCAGAAGGCGAGAATTTTCGGGTTAATGGTGTTAAAAGTTTTGGTACAGGTATTTCTGTTGCAGATTATCGGGTATTCTCTGCTTTAGAAGATGGTGTAGAATTGCCTTTCATATTCATAATTCCCAAAGACAGAGAAGGGTTAGTTTCTAATCAAGATTGGGATAATATTGGGCAACGTCGCACTGATAGCGGCAGTTATACATTTAACAATGTCTTAGTAGAAAAAGATGAGATTTTGGGGCCACCAAATCCCCATGATAGTGCCTTCTCAACTTTTCTTGGGATTATTGCCCAGCTAACAAAAACCAACGTTTATCTAGGAATTACTAAAGGAGCCTTTGCAGCTGCTCGTGAATATACTAAAACTACTACTCAACCGTGGATTACCTCAGGAGTAGATAGTGCAACTCAAGACCCATATATTCTGCATCATTACGGAGACTTTTGGGTTGAAATTCAAGCTGCGATCGCTCTAGCTGACCAAGCAGCCGAGAAGGTGCAAGCAGCATGGGACAAAGATGTAGAACTGACTCATCAAGAAAGAGGAGAAGTTGCGATGCCTGCGGCGAGCTTCGCTAACGCAGTTTCCGCATCTAAGGCATTAGCGACCCGTGTAGGTATAGATATTACCAACCGCATCTTTGAAGTTACAGGAACACGCGCCACAGCAACCAAATATGGATTTGACCGTTACTGGCGGGATTTGCGAACCTTTACCCTGCACGATCCTGTGGATTACAAATTGCGTGCGATCGGTGATTGGGTACTTAACGAGCAGCTACCGATTATCACCCAATATTCTTAGGGCATTGGTTATTTCTCTCTTCACCTTTATCCCCAAAGACGCGATTCATCGCGTCTCTACAAAATCTAAAATCCAAAATTGATATGACTCAACTCAAAACACTTCCTACCTACGACCCAAGTTTATTTGAGGGAGCTGCTGAAGGCTACGCTCAATATAGAACCAAATACCCACCGATTGTATTCGACAAACTAGCCGAAATATTTAATCTCAATGGTCAAGGACGACTCCTTGATTTGGGTACTGGCCCAGGGTTAATTTCCATTCCTCTGCGAACCAAATTTGAAGAAGTTGTGGCGATCGATCCCGATCCAGAAATGATTGCAGAAGCTAAACGGCAAGCAGCAGCAGTCGGAGCAAATAATATTACTTGGTTAGAACAAGGAGCAGAGTTAATCGACTCTAGTTTAGGGAAATTTAAGTTAACCACTATTGGTAGAGCCTTCCACTGGATGGAACGCGAACTAGTGCTTGAACGCCTTTATGAATTGCTAACTGATGATGGTGGACTAGCACTGCTTCAGACTGGTGATAACCCTTGGGAAAGCAATTTACCTTGGAAACAAGCTGCTGTTGGAGTAGTGAAAAAATGGTTAGGTGAAGAACGCCGGACTGGACAACGAGGACAAGGCACTCGTAAGCCAGTCGATCCTCCTCATGAAGTTGTAATTGGCAATTCGGCTTTTGCTCGTCAAGAAAACTATGAAGTGCTATTTGAAAAATCTTGGACTGTCGATAGTTATCTCGGCTACTTATACACAACAGCCTTCTCTTTGAAAATTTTCTATGGCAATAACGCCCCAGCATTTGAAAAGGATCTTAGAGAAGCGCTACTAGCAGTTGAGCCATCTGGACATTTTACAGAAGAACTCAAAGCTACAATTTTAGTCGCTTGGAAGCACTAGCAAAATTGAACATGATTGAAAAATAATTCAGAATCAAAACGCCACAAATTTAAATCTTCCACTAGCACCCTCCTGGAGTGGGGCCTTCTCACTCCACTTCCTAAATTTTTCCCTCTCAATTCTTAAATTCTCAGTTCCTCGAGTCGTTATAGGGTGGGTAATACCCACTCTCTTTTCTATTTTATAAATTCCCAAAAATTATTTTTATTTATTAAAAAAATCTTCTCTATGACACGTAAACATGATAAAAATGATTTTTATAAAACTGGTCAGAGTATCTATAACCAAATCCATTCATACAAGCCCAATCCCCTTGTAGAGACGCGATAAATCACGTCTTAGATTTATCGCATTTTGAAAACCCAATTGTCTAATTTTTAAATCTGAATTACCAATAAAATTCAGCCCAACAAAATAAAAAATAAAAATATCCACTTACTTCGATAAATTACATTGAATCATGTTCATAAGCTACAGAAAGTCATGGTTGCCTGCGAATATAGCTCGTTATTTTTTGCTGGCGTTTACGACCTTCCTGTTAGTTACAGGCTGTAGCTCTCCAAGCACTCAAAGCAATACTCCCCAAGTTGAGCCAACTACTGCAAGCTCAAAAAAACTAGAGGTTATCAATATTGGCCATCAGAGTGGTACACCAGGTCTGAACCTACTCAAAGCTCAGGGCTATTTGGAAAAGCGCTTTGCTGCTGACGGTATTGCTATCAAGTGGATAGAATTTCGAGGCGGCCCGCCAATGATGGAAGCAATGGCTGCAAATAGTGTTGATATTGGCAACGTTGGGAATCTACCACCAATTTTTGCTCAAGCTGGTGATAACCCCATTGTTTATGTTGCTGCAACCGGCTCCAACGCAGGCGCTCAAGCAGTTATTGTTCGTAAGGATTCACCAATCAAAACTCTTACTGAACTCAAGGGTAAGAAAGTTGCTATCCAAAAAGGAACAGCTCTACAATATTTGCTTTTAAAAGCTATAGCAAGTGCTGGATTAACTCTCAATGATATTCAACCTGTTTATTTGACTATTCCAGAAAGTCAGGTTGCTTTTGAAAGCGCTAGGGTTGATGTTTTACCTACTAGCGATCCGTTTTATGCTCGAAAAGAGCGAGCAAATGAAATACGAGTTCTAGCCAAAGGTTCTGATGTCGCTCCCCAAAGAGCCTACTATATCGCTACACGCAATTTTGCTGAAAATCACCCCGACTTAGTAAAGATAATTTTAGAAGAACAAAGAAAAGTAGAAGAATGGGCTAAAGCTAACCCCAATGAAGTTGCTAATTTGTTAGCAGCGCAAACTAGACAAGAACCGGGAGTCTGGAAATGGGCTTTAGAAAGGCGACCTATCTTAGGGGTGTTTGATATAACTGATGAATTTGTCGCTGAACAACAGCAGGTAGTTGAACTTTTTTACAGTCAAAAGCTGATTCCTAAAACTTTTCAAATTAAAGATGCAGTATGGAAACATAAGAGTTAATTTATTACAAGATAAGTCATAATGCAGAATGCAATCAGTTGGGATTTTAGACCCAGCACTGGATTATTTCTTCGATGTAGTTGAGAAGGATTTTACAGGTTGCTATAGCTGTTTATAATCAACAGTGTCGTGCAAAATTATTATTTACTTATAATAGCTTCGCATAATTAAGGGTAATCATGATAATAGCTTGATGTAAATTAATGGCATTATTTTATAGTAGAAAAGTATTTAATTAGTCTAATTTTCAACTATATTAATAAACAAGAGTTTTTTTGGTTATTTAGACCGCAATTAATCATAATTGTTCTGACCACCGATCAAGGAATAAATAAAACAACCCATGCCAGCTTCAAAAGGAAAGTTTGAATTCAGGAAAAACCAGAGAGCAACGCGTCGTTCGTTGTTGTTTGCTTTGGGCTACTGCTTAATGCTATCGACAGTCTTATCGAGTTGTGGCGAAGCCAAAAATAACACTCAGCAGTCATCAGCTTCCCCTGAGTCTGTAGGTGCATCTAGCACTACACAGAAGTCAACTGAGAAGCAAGTAGTACGGATTGTACGTTCAAAACAACTTTCAGCTTTAGCAGTTTTAGAAAAACAGGGTTCCTTGGAAAAGCGATTAGAGCCTCTGGGTTTTAAAGTACAGTGGGCTGAGTTTGCGGCTGGGCCACAACAGCTAGAAGCCCTAAATGCCAATGGACTGGATATCGCATCCACAGCCGAATCGCCTCCTATCTTTTCACAAGCAGCCGGAGCGCCTCTTGTTTATCTAGCTACTACACGCCCTAGTGGTAAAGCTATTTCACTTTTAGTTCCTGTAAACTCTCCGGTTAAAAGTGTTACTGATTTGAAGGGTAAAAAAGTAGCTTTTCAGAAAGCTTCTATCGGTCACTACTTATTAGTTAAAGCGTTAGAAGATGCAGGACTAAAACTGAGCGATGTCCAATCAGTTTTTTTAGCGCCACCAGATGCAAATGCGGCATTTAGTCAGAACAAGGTAGATGCTTGGTATATTTGGGAGCCATTCGCTACCAGAAATGTACAAAAGAAAATAGCTCGTGTTTTAGCAGATGGTGGGAAGTTGCGGGATACTGGCAACTTTTATTCAACTTCACGCCAATTTTATCAGGCTCATCCTGATGTTATCAAAGTGTTTCTAGAGGAGTTAGAAAAGGCGGAAATTTGGACTAAGGATCATCCCAAAGAAGTTGCACAATTACTTGCTCCTGTAACTCAGTTAGATCCACCAACTCTAGAAATAATGCATAAGAAATATGACTATGGACTACGGCCAATCACTGATAAAACTATTACCAAGCAACAGGAAGTTGCAGACAAGTGGTACAGCTTAGGACTTATTCCCAAGAAGGTAAATGTTAGAGACGGTTTTTTGACACCTGAAGAGTACGCCAAAATTACTCCTTCAGAGGTTTTAGCGAATAAGTAGTTATCCCCAAGAAGAAACTAAAATTCAGGAGAATATTATGCCTAGCTCGACTTTGACAAAGGTTAAAATTAGGTCTATTGATGCCCCTTTGGGAGCTATAGTTACCGATCTGGATGCCAGTCAACCGATCGCACCTGAAGTCATATTACAACTTAAGGAAGCTCTACGCGATCGCCACATCTTGATCTTCAAAGACCAAAAGCTCTCCGATGAACAACTTTTGAGCTTTTCTTTATACTTTGGCGCACTCTTTGTACCATCTGATGAAACTCCAGTATTGGCTTCTAAACCAGGAGAAACTCCGGTAGTGATTCCGATTTCCAATGTCGATGGTGGCTATACCGGTACTGGAGAACTCACTTTCCATTCCGATCACAAATGGACTCCTACCCCGTCTAGTGGTTCGCTTCTTTATGCGTTGGAAATACCAACTCATGGTGGAGATACCTATTGGTTAAACACCAATTTAGCCTATGAGGCATTAGATGAAGCCACCAAAGAACGGATTGCAGATTTACAGTTGATTACCTACAACCCATTTTTGCGAGATCGGAATGCACCCCGCTCTTTGTATCGTTTGGACAAAACTATTCCTTTAATCAGTCCGATCTTTCCCCATCCTTTAGTTAGAACACATCCAGAGAGTGGTAAAAAGCATCTTTACTTAGATGCTGCTACAGAAGTGGAAATTGTCGGGTTAGAGCCGGAAGAAGGATCTAAACTGATTGAACAGTTAAGACAACATCTAACTCAACCCAAGTTCTACTACGAACACAAATGGTCTGTAGGTGATATTGTCTACTGGGATAATCAAGCTACCTTACATTACCGTCAAGCATTCAATCCAAATGAGCGACGAGTATTAAAGCGGGTTAGCCTTGCAGGTAGTCGTCCCTTTTAGAATTTATAGCTCAGAAGATTAAGCTAATGGGCATTTGATTCTATATATTTTTAAGGCAGTCAAGAGCCAAGAGTTATTCTGGATTCTTGACTGATTAAACTTGTCTAAATATCACAGTATATGCTTATAAATATAAATCGTAAAAACCTTAGTTTTTTATTTAAAACAAGTGTTTATGAATACTTTATCTCAAAACTAACTTTGATAATATCTAAACTGAAGTTGAGAGTTATTAGCACTCGTTAAAACCGCTACAACGGTAATTATTAAATTTAAATAAAAAAGTATTATGGCACTTTTCAAACTTTTGCAAAGTCTCAATTTGTCTATCAATAAGCCGCAACAATCAAAAACAAGCAAGACAAAGACGGTGCGTGAGTATAGCTTAAATACTAAATCTATAGAAGCAAAATATAAAATTGAGCATAAACCTATATCTTTACTGATAGCTGCTTGCTCCCTCACAATACCAATGAGCATAGTTGGTTGCAGCCAAGAAACTAAAACTACTCAAAACGAAGCATCCGCAATTAGTACACAATCTCAAAATAAAACAGTTTCTAATACTCCCCAAAAGCAAGAACTACGAGTTGTTTATTCTAAGCTTGGTTCTCTTGCAGTTATGAGAAAGCAAGGAACTCTAGAAAAAAGTTTGGCAGCAAAGAATTTTACTGTCAAGTGGCTAGAGTTTGCTGCTGGCCCACAAGCTTTAGAAGCGTTAAATGCTGGTTCCCTTGACATTGCAGCTACAGCTGAATCACCACCTATATTTGCTCAAGCCGCAGGTACACCTCTTGTGTATATTGCAACAACTCGATTTAATGGTAGAGCAGTTTCTTTTTTAGTACCAAAAAACTCTCCAATTAAAAGTGTTGCTGACTTTAAGGGCAAAAAAATCTCCTTTCAAAAAGCCTCTATTGCCCATTATGTCTTACTAAAAGCGTTACAGAAAGAGGGACTAAAACTGAGTGATGTAAAATCTCTGTTTTTGCCACCTCCAGATGCAAATGTGGCTTTTAGTCAGGGAGGAATTGATGTTTGGGTAATTTGGGAACCTTACATTACTAGAAATGTCCAAGCAAATCTTGGTCGTGTATTAATAGATGGACAAGGACTTCAAGATATTGGTAGCTTTTATACTACCTCACGGAAATTTGCTAAAGAGCATCCTGAGATTCTCAAAGTTTTTCTAGAGGAGTTTATCAAAGCTGAAGATTGGTCGCAGAAAAATATTGATAAGTTAGCAGAACTTGAGACTGGTGAAGTTGGTATTGATGTACCTACTCTCAAAACAATTCATAGTAAAGCAGTATATGGTCTGTTACCTATCACCGATAAAGTTGTTAACAAACAACAACAAATAGCTGATTTATGGTATGCACAAGGACTTTTACCAAAAAAGGTTAATGTCAAAGATGGAGTACTTACTCCAGAAGAATATGCAGCATTCACACCTGATTCAATTAAATCTAATAAGTAATTGAAGAAGAAGTCAGGAGTCAGAATCAAGATGCTCTCTAAGAGAGGCTGCGCGTAGTTTGCTTCTGCTTGCGAGTACGCATACTTGTTAATGTTGGGCTATCCACCAATATTACAGGATTCAGAATTACTCCTGGCTCCTATTTCGATAATTGGAATCAACTTTAAAAAACTGGAAAATTTAAGTTGTTAGCTGATGTTTTTATATCAGTAGTTCATTACAAACTGAGGTGCAAAAAAAAATGTTTAATGATTTCGTGAAAACTCAGACAACAGTAATCAGTAAGATAGCATTATTTGTAATTCCTGGTTTTGTGGCTTTATCTACTACTTTAATAAGTTGTACATCAACTGTATCTAACACAAATACAGGAAGTGATCCGAAAGCAGAGCCAGCAGGGGCTAAGACTATAACTTTTAAAACAAGGGTACTGCGAATAGGGTATCAAAGTTCTGGTGATTTAGTTAGAGTCAGAGGAGTTTTAGAAAAACGTTTGGAGCCTTTGGGCTTGAAAGTCGAGTGGTCACAATTTGCTCAAGGGCCACAACTTATGGAAGCGATGAATGTAGGCAAAATTGACATTGGCTCAGTTGGAGAAACGCCTCCGATCTTTGCCCAAGCTGCGGGTGCAAGAATTATCTATTTGGCTGGGAGAAGACTTGGCCCTAATTCTGGTAAAGGTAGTGCGATCGCAGTTCCGAAAGATTCTCCAATTAAAAAGTTAGCTGATATCAAAGGTCAAAAAGTAGTCTTTCAAAAAGGTTCTGCTTCTCACTATTTTATCATCCAAGCCTTAAAAGAAGTAGGTTTAAAATATAGTGATATTCAAGTTTTGAGTATGCCCAATGTCGAAGCTCGTGGTGCATTTATTCAGGGTACTATTCCAGTTTGGGTAACTGGCGATCCTCATTTAGCTTTGGTAGAAAAACTCCACGGTGCGCGTGTGCTGAGAGATGCAACAAATATCGGTACTCCAGGCGGATACTATGTAGGAACACGAGAATTTGCTAAGGAAAATCCCGAATTAGTTCGGATCATTTTAGAAGAAATTGATAAAAATGGTCAATGGGCAGAAGCGAATCGTAAAGAAGTAGCTAAACTCATAGCGCCTGTACTCAAAATCGATTTACCCATTCAGGAAGTAATTTCTAGCCGTGCTACTTATCGCTTAAGAGGAATTACTCCAGAACTAATGCAAGCACAGCAAAGTGTTGCTGATTTGTTCTATAACGAAAAAATCTTACCAAAAAAAATTGATGTTAAAGAAGCATTACTCACGCCTCAAGAATATGCAGCTATTACTCCCGAAACACTCGTTAGTGAAAAATAAATTTTGAATTCTGACTCTTTTTTTATTCAGCGATTAAGTTAGCGATCGCATCTACTAACTCGCTTGGCTCTACTGGTTTGGCAATATGCTTGTTAAATCCGGCTCTTAGTACCTGTTGGGCGTTCATTTCTCCAGCATAGGCGGTAAGTGCGATCGCGCGAATTTTTCCTCCCTGTTCTGCTGGCAGTGTTCTCAACTGTCGCATGAACATACATCCATCCACTTCTGGCATTCCAATATCACTTAAAAGTATATCTGGCAAGGATTGGGCTAAAGTGGCTAAGGCTTCATTGGCTGATGTTACTGCTGTCACATTTGCCTCATACTGCTCTAGTAAGAAGACAATAAATTCTCGCGTATCTGTATCATCATCCACTACTAAAATTTTGACCCCATTCAAATTTGAAGATGGCTCAGAATTGCTACTATCTTGTTTAATCTCTAATTGATTTTGAATTAACGGTAATCTTACAGTAAAAGTTGCCCCCCGATCTTCGCCCTCACTTTCTACTTGGACTGTTCCACCATGCAGTTCGACTAAGTGACGGACGATCGCTAATCCTAACCCCAACCCACCAAATTTTCTGGTGGTGCTGCTGTTCTCTTGGCGAAAATATTCAAACACGTAAGGCAGAAAATTGGGGTCGATACCTTTGCCTGTGTCGCTAACTTGAATCAGTGCTGAGTTATGAGTGCTGAGTGCTGAGTTGAAATTAGAACATGATGATAGTCGAATATCAACCCGTCCGCCTTCTGGTGTAAATTTAACTGCATTTGAGAGCAGGTTCCAAACGATTTGCTGCAATCGGTTGGAGTCTCCCAAAACTTGTCCCAAATTTGGTTCCAGGCTGATGTGCATCTCAATTGACTTAGCTTCTGCTGATAGCCGCACTGTCTCCATTGCTGCGGAAATCACAGATGTTAGATCGACTGGGTAAATATTCAAGCTGATTTTACCTTGTAAAATCCGGGAAATATCCAGTAAGTCTTCAATCAGTTGAGCCTGTAACTTCGCATTTCGCTCAATAGTCTTCAGCGCTTGAGGAATTGTCTTTTCATCAAGCTTTTTGGTCTGGAGTAGCTTTGACCAACCTAAAATTGGGTTGAGTGGCGATCGCAATTCATGAGAAAGTACTGCCAGGAACTCGTCTTTAATCCGGTTGGCGTTTTCTGCTGCTTTCCGGGCGGTTTGCTCTGCCTCGTATAAACGGGCACGTTCCATAGCTTGAGCGCACTGCTGTGCTAGGGCCAGCATAAAGGCTTGGTCATCTTGATTAAACTGCTGAATTTCGGTAAAAGCTAGAGACATTCCACCTATAGCTCGTCCCTCGATGAGCAATGGAATCGAAATCCAAGCGCCGTAGTTGGACTGAGCATATTCCTTGGCAAGATTTGAGTAACGAGCAATTCTTGTTTCGGTTGGCTCTTGCCAAATAGGCTGTTTAGTTCTTACTGCTTCTGCCAGTGGCGCGGATGCATTAATCGAGAATCGACGCCATGAATCTACTATTTCTTGTTGCCCGCCAACAGTTCGGACAAGTTCTAATTCAGTGCCGCTTTGAGTCAGTAGTGCGACAAAAACAGAACTAGCTCCCAAAGCTGCTATACCTTGCTCTACAATTACTTCAACAACTTGTGTCGCAGTTAAAGATTCAGAAAGGGCAGCGGTAATTGCTTGCAGACGGGTAGTGCGAGATGCTGCGTGTAAAGCCGCCTGTTGAGATTGCTGTGCTTCTCTGTAGAGTCGGGCATTATCAACTGCGATCGCCGCTCGGCTAGCTAACTCTTCAGCTAACATCAGGCTTTTGGTATCGTAGAAACGACCTGAAGAAGATACCAAAGTCATCGCTCCCAACACCCGTCCCCGAACGATTAGCGGTACGCTCATACCAGATGTTGGATTTAGTTCTTGCAGGACTTTGAAGTGACTGGCGTTGTGGGTTAACCCTTGCATCTGTTCATCAGAAATAAAATGAGTAATTTGTGATTTGCCTGTCCGTATTACCTTCGCAACACCTGCTGTTTGTGCCAAATCAGGCGGATAATTTTGTAACTGTTCTACCAATTCTTGTTTCTCTGGATTGGCATGGGCTGTTGCAACCCGACGGACTAATTGATTGTCACAAATAATATCAACTAAGCACCAATCAGCAATTTCCGGCACTGCCAAACGCGCCAAACCTGCTAGGGTTATTTCGTAGTCTAATGATGCAGCCAAAATCCCACTAGCTTCTGCTAAGAAACGCTGCTCCTCTTCCACTTGTTTACGCTTAGTGATATCTCGCGAAGACGCTTGCATCTCTAAAATTTCTTGAGTTTGGCGATCGCGAATAGCTCGAATAGTTGCTTCCAACCAGATATAATGTCCGTCTTTGTGACGAGCGCGGTGAGTAACGGTATAAATATCTGGTAAATCGGCATTGACTGGGTAATTCTTGGCAATTTCTGCCAAATCGTCTGGGTGAACTAACTCCTGGCTGTGATGACCTACTAGTTCCTCTGGTTGATATCCCAGTACTGTGTAACAAGCTGGTGAAATGTACAGAAGAGTTCCATCTACTGTGTGGCGGGAAATAATATCAGTTGAATTCTCAGCCAGCAGCCGAAAACACGCTTCACTCTCGCGCAGTTTTGCCTCTGCCTGCTTGCGTACATTAATGTTACGGAAATAAAGTGATAACCCTGTGGCTGAAGGATAGGCGCGAACCGCAAACCATGCATCAAAGGGTGGGTAATAATCTTCAAGCTCAAGCGGCATTCCTAGAGCAACTGCGCTTTGATAAAGTTGACCAAAGCTAGTATTAGCCAGTTCTGGAAACTCTGACCATAAATTTTTTCCCAGCAGATCCTCGCAGGAACGCCCTAAAGTTCTGCTTCCCTCATGATTGAGATATGTGAAGCGCCATTCACTATCAAAGGCAAGAAAACCGTCAGTGATGCTCTCTAAAATTTGGGTAACTTGCTCTTTGGCAGTTTCAGCCTCAACACGAGCCGCTTGCTCCCGCTCAAATAACTGTTCGCGCTCGGCTTCTGCTTGCTTGCGCTCCGTGATTTCTTGGCAGATTGCGCCCACCCAAGTAATATCACCTGGTAGTTTAATCGGATAATAATTTACCGACCAGTGCCGCTGCTTTCCAGGTGCGGCGGGTGTCTCTCCACTGGCCTCTTGGGCAATAGATTCTCCCGTGTTGATCGCATGGTGTAAAGCTTCCATCACCGCAGGATCTACCCCTGGTAGCACTTGAGCAACGGTCTTACCGATATGCGCTGCTTGGGGAAGACCGTTCATCTCAGCTAAAGCGTCATTCAAGCGAACGTATCTCAATTTCTCATCCCATAGACCAATACCTACAGGGGCGTTATTGAAGAGGGTATCAAGCAGAACGTTAGCTTCAACCAAGCGAGTCTGTTCGGTTTTCAGTAGCGCCAGCAATTGTTCGCGTTCCGCCTCAGCTTGCTTGCGTTCGCTGATATCCATGCACATTCCTACCCATTCCTGGACTTCGCCTATTTCGTCAAGTATAGGCACACCGCGTATAGCCATGTCACGGTATTCCCCGTCATGCCGCAGAACGCGATATTCGGCAACTGCAACGCTACGTCCAAAAAAGGCTTGTCTCCAAATAGCAGCTACAGATGTCCGGTCATCTGGGTGTAATGCATCAACCCAACCCCATCCTTTGTATTGTTCGAGACTTTGCCCAGTGAACGCCTCCCAAGTCGGAATCTCGTCAACAACGTTGCCCCAAGGCCCGGCGCTCCAAACGATGGATGCGCTTGCTTCTGCCAGTGAGCGGTAGCGTGCTTCACTATGACGAAGATTTTCTTCTACTTGCTGCTGTCCATCTAAATATTGCCGCAAATCTGTAACCTCTCGAACTTTTAGGTTATCAATTAAATCTTTAACAATGGTAGAATTTTCCTCTCCAATCGAGACACCTGGAATTTCAAAAATCTGACGATATTTTTTCTCACTTTCTTGCAGTAATGATGAACTTCGCTGCTGCTCGATGAACTGACCAATTTGAGTGGCGATCGCACTCATCATTTGGAGTAAATTGGTGTCAGGTTCTAAAATTTGAGCGCTGAAAAATTCGATCGCGCCTAAGATTTTATTACCCAGGCGAATCGGAAATCCGATGGCGGCGGCAAAAAAATTCTCGTTTTGGGCGGGTTCTGAAATCCAAACAGGTTGAGCACTTGCCCAAATCCGATCGGCTAAACCTTCACTAAAAGCAATTGTCTGCTGGTTAAATGGTTCTTTCTCCAAATCAGATGAATACCAAGTACTCATGCGGTGTAGAACATTAGCTTCATCGTCTACACTCCAGATTATTCCAGCTTGCCATCCTAAACTTTCGCACAAGGATTGTAGAATAGCTGGAACCGCATTCACAAGCGTAGTTGCCTCAGAGAGGACATGAGCGATCGCATACTGTGCACTTAGAAGCTGTTGGCTGCGTTTGCGCTCAGTAATATCTGTAATTAAGATTGATACACCACTTTCTGAGGGATAAACGCGGTTTTCCAACCAGCGATGCCATTTTGGATAGAAATACTCAAAATTTACTGTAACTTGTTCAGTAACAGCCCGGTGCAGTTGAGTGTAAAGTAAATTATTAACTGTGTCAGGAAACTCCCAAATACTCTTGCCTAAAAAATCTTCCTTATTTATGTTAGCTAATTCAGCTAGCTTGCCATTAACGTAGGTGTAGCGCCATTCACGATCCAATATGACAAAAGCATCGCTGATCTTAGCTAAGACCTGTTCAACGTCTTGGGTGATAGTTGCTGGAACTTCAGCAGTCACAGTTTCTGCTCCTCATTTTGAAAGTATTTGGCTAAAAGCACCTTACCTGGTTCTCTCATTTGGTATAGTAGCTTTTCAATTTGTTTTATAACCAGTGGCGAAGGTCGTGTCCGTCCGTTTTACCATCGGTTTATAGTGTGGAACGAAACCCCTAACATCGTTACCAGTTTTACTTGTGATAGTTTGAGGCACTACCGAGTCTCACGAACCAACTGTGCAATCCTTGGCTGTTTGATTAGATATAGCAGATGCTATAACTTTGACTCCATCTGTCTACAGCTATAGACCTTAGACTTCTTGGCATTTGTCGGGAAAAGGGAAAGGGGGAAAGGGTAAAGGTTTTGTATTTTCCCTTCCCCTTTAACCTTTAGCCTTTTCCCACAAGAGTGCAAAAAGTACTTTTACAAGAAGTCTCTTGTAAATTGGTGATTATGTACTACATCAACTATCATGCAAGCTATTTAAGCTAGTAATAGAATTGTTTTAATTCAGGGGATAAGAATATGAAGGTTTGGCTTGCCTGTTTTTTAGTGCTGTTTGCCTTAGCGGAACTGTTTGATTGGTTGCAAGAATTTAATCTGCCATTACCTATCTATATTTTGGGTGGCGCTTTTTTAGCTGTTGCTTCTAACTATGATAAGATTGTTGGCTCCTATTTTGCCGATTCCAGCATTGAAGCATCACTTGAACAACCTCAGTTAGATTCACTAACTCCATCTACTAATCCGATTTCTTTCCCAGTTACCAGTTCTGTTGAAGATGTTCAAACATCTCAAACAGATGATTAGTACTTGTCTGATTCTATGGTTGACGCTGGGCGTAAGCTTGCTTTCAAAGTAGGAATACGTCAAAGCATTTAAATAGCAAGTTAATTGCTACATTAATAGGAGCTTCAGGTTAACTAGCTTTTAACCTAGATTCCAAAAATTGACTTCTGCGCCTGCAACATCTACCCAATTCAGGCTACCGCCTCAACGCCGTGATTAGTGGACTATTAGAAAAACTCCGTATACCTTTTGTGAAAGTTCAGGATTCCCGTGAAACTTCTAAGAGCAAAAGCTGGCTGCAAATTATTTTTGTTACCAGTGTAGGAGTGACCGCCTTTATCTGGGGAGTTCGGGAACTCAAATGGTTACAGCCTTGGGAGTTAAGAGTTTATGACCAGATGTTGCGATCGCGTCCGGCAGAAGCACCCGATCGACGGATTTTGCTAGTTAAAATTACTGATAAAGATATCAAACGTGAGAAATGGCCTCTATCAGATCGGAGAATCAATCAGCTATTAAAGAAAATAGAGTCTTATCAACCGCGAATTGTTGGTTTATATCTTTTCCGGCCAGAAGACAATAATTTGGCGGCTAATCTCCAAAATCAAGATAACATTGTCACTACCTGTTTGTTCAGCAGCTTGGATAGAGATGAAATTCCCCCGCCGCCGAATGTCCCTATAGATAATGTTGGGTTTAGCGATGTAGTTGCTGATCATGAAAACGACCAAATTCTCCGCCGTACCTTATTATTTGCCAACTCTACAGACAAGAAATGTACAACATCATTTGCATTCGGTGCATTAATTGCAATTAATTATCTCGATAAACAAGGCATTAAATACGATTTCACTCAAAAAGGAGATTTTCTGTTAGGTAAAACCTTATTTGTGCCTTTACAACCTAATTCTGCTGGCTATCAACATTTGGATGCTGCTGGCTATCAAATATTATTAAATTATCGTCACCCCAATAGCCTCGCCGACCAAGTAACCCTTACAGATGTTCTTAGTGACCAAGTTAACCCCAGTTTATTCAAAGACCGTCTGGTAATTATTGGTACCACAGCGGCTAATATCCCTCCAGGTGGCTTTTATACACCCTACAGCACTTTGCCAGATCAACCAGCTAGAATGCCTGCTCTGTTTATTCATGCACAGATAGCAAGTCAACTCATCAGTACAGTGTTGGATGGGCGACCCTTGATTTGGTATTGGCCCGACTGGGCGGAATTTATTTGGGTATGGGGCTGGTCGCTATTAGGTGGTGTTTTAGCATGGCGGTGGCAAAATCCGCTGCTTTTGCTAGTGGTGGGAACGATAACTCTATTTGGCTTAGTAGTAATCTGCGTTGCTTTATTTTTACAAGCTGGATGGGTGCCATTAATCCCTCCTGCTCTTGCTTTGGTGATTAGTAGTATCTGTGTGATTGCTTATACTAGCTACCAAAATCAGCGGCAAACTCAGGTGATTGTTCTGCAAGTTGAAAAACAACAAGAAGCGATCGCTCAATTAAATGTACTCTTAGAAGATAAAACAGCAATTCCCGACTCGTCTGTTGACTTTCTTCCCCCAATTGATTCACCAGAAACAAAATCAGGTGATTTGCTTTTGAGTGGACGCTACAAAATCTCTAAAACTCTTGGTGCAGGTGGATTTGGTCGCACTTATTTAGCACAGGATACTCAACGACCGGGTAATCCTACTTGTGTAGTTAAAAAGTTAATGCCAGCCCGCCAAGATGCACGATTTTTGCAAGTCGCCCGCAGATTGTTTCATAGTGAAGCTGAAATTTTAGAAATTTTGGGTAAACATCATCAGATTCCTGAACTACTTGCTTATTTTGAAGATAACCAAGAATTTTATTTAATCCAACAATATATTGAGGGACATACCCTAAGCGAAGAATTACCACCCGTACAAAATGTCCAAAACGAATCATTTGTGATGGAAATGCTCAAACAAGTTTTAGAAGTTCTAGAATTTGTTCATCAACATCGAGTGATTCATCGGGATCTTAAACCGACTAATATTATTAGATGCGCTCAAAATAATCGCTTGGTATTGATTGACTTTGGTGCTGTCAAATTGATGCAACCGCCGAGTAGTGAGCAAACAGAATTAGCCACAGTAGCCATTGGGACACGGGGTTATGCACCTCCAGAACAATTTGCCGGTCATCCCCGCTTATGCAGTGATATTTATGCTTTAGGAATGATTGCTATTCAAGCCATCACTGGGATACCACCGCAAGAACTTCATCCAGATCCAGAAACGGGTAATGTGATGTGGCAGCAAACAGTGCAAGTGAGTGAAGAATTAGCGGCAATTTTAGATAAAATGGTTTGCTATCATTTTAGCGATCGCTATCAATCAGCCACCGCAGTTTTACAAGATTTAAAACGTTTTTCAACTAAGTAATTATGATGTCCGGCTAATTAGTTATAATTCCCTTTCTCTATGCAGAAAGCCCAAAAACCCCTCCCCTCTGCACCTCTGCCCCTCTGCCCCTCTACGGTCTTAATGATAAATCTTTAACCGGACATGATATTATCTGGGCGAAGCCAGAATGGGATGGGATTGCTTCTGACTGTTTGAGCCTGCCTTGTTCCTGCGCCATCTTATCTGCTTATCCCATTCCCCATGCCTAAAAACTTCATCCTCTTGTAGATAGGGTTTTTCATTTTGGAGCTTTCTAACTAGTCTGCCAAGTTTATCCTCAAGCCGATCAGCAGAGCCAAGGGTTATTCGGAGTTGATTTAGAATAGGTCTTACAATCAGATGAATTTGACTATCGTGGATGTAGTCTTTTGCCTGGGCTTGCATCGAAGCATAGGTCAGCAGATATTGCGGTGATTCTGTGACGATTTCCTCGCAGACTTGCTCAATCAAGCACTTTATCACATATTCCATTACCATAGGTTGCTGTGTGAATCCTCCAGTATTGCTTTCTATCAAGCTACGCCAGCGTAAAGATTCGAGGACTGAGATTAACTTAGGCTTAGGCAATATTGGTGTAAAAGCTGTCTGCAATTCTGTCGATGAAAGCTTGCCCCGATTAATTGCCAGCCAGTACATCACTTGCTGCTCAGACGTGGAGAGTCTTTTGAATTGTTGTTCTAGAAGATTGCCAATGCCCTGAAATACGGTTGTGCCTTCAGCAAAGAAGCAGGCGATGTTACCTTCATGTAAGTCCCGAATGGAAGTGGCGGCAATTTTCAAAGCTAGGGGATTACCACCGTAACATTCAACCAGTTGGCGGGTTTCGTCCTCAGAGCCTGATAGCCCTTTGAGTTTCAGAATTGTTTGCCCGGCTGCAACTTCTAATCCTGATAAAGCAAGGGTACGGACTGGCAAAGCATCACCTTCCAAGGCGGCGATTTCATTAGGTTTTTCTCGGCTGGTGAGCAGGACACAGCTTTGATGCCCAGTCTCTCCCAATCGCCATAGGAGTTCACCGTAGGATTCGTAGCCCTCACGGTAACAGCCTGTACCTTGCTGCAATAATGTGTCGAAATTATCCAGAATCAGCAAGCATCGAGATTTGCGGAAATACTCGATTAAACAAGTAATTTGCTCATGGGGGGAAGCAGGCAATGTGGTAACTTGTTGATGAGAAAGGATTTTGATGCACTCCGTCACCTTGTCGTCAAAACAAGGTGCGTGTCGGAGCGATCGCCAAATCACATATTCAAATTCTCCCTGCAATTGTTCTGCTAGCTTCACCGATAGCGCGGTTTTGCCCACACCACCCATACCTAATAGTGTGACTACACGAGCGCGTTGTTTACCGCCGCAGGCATCTCTCACAATCCATTGGCTGAGGGTTTCTAATTCTGTAGTACGTCCATAGAACTGGGAAACGTCGATTGCTTCACCCCAATTTGTATAGTTCGTAAAGGGTTGAAAGTTTAAGGTTGAGGAGGTGTTTATGTCCTTTTGTCGCTGTGCAATACGCATCAACACTCCTTGCAGGTTATTTTTGGTAACTTTTTCGCCCAAAGCTTGAGAGAGCGATCGCCATAATTCCGAGCCAACATCTTTGATGTGACCGGGGTCATAAGTGACTGCTCGCGCCATTTCGAGATAAGTTTTTCCTTCCCAAGCGTAGCGAAATACAATCTCTTGCGCTCTCGTTAAGCGTCCTCGTTCCAATAATTGCTCAACTATCGCGATCGCTTCTTCAACCGTCATTTCTTTCGGTAGTAATACAGGCTCACTACAATATTCACACCAGAAACTTGATTTTTGGTCAAAAGTTTACGTAAATCTACGAAAAAGAACCCGACCTTTTCCCGACCTTTTCCGACCGACAAGCTTGATACTAGCCCTTTAGAATCTATGTAAGATCAAAGCGATCGAGAATCTAACTAAATTATTTGTTGAGGTCAAAGACATGGCTTATTACTATTACGGCACAAGCGGAAATGATTATCTAAACTACACTGGTTCAGACAGTGTTTTTGCCTATGCTTATGAGGGAAATGATACTATCTATGGCAATACTAACGACGATTACCTCTATGGCTATAGTGGCAATGACTACCTATATGGTTGGACAGGTAATGATGTCTTATACGGAGACTCTGGTAGTGACAACTTATATGGTGGAGGTGGTAACGATACTTTATACGGTTCTAGCTCAACTGCCTACGACGGTTATGAATATGATACCTTAAATGGTGGCGATGGCTACGATAGGTTTGTTTTAGGTACATCCTATGATGGAAACTATTATCAGGGAGGTGGCTACGCTACGATACAAGACTACAATCCTACGAATGACTATATCCAACTGAAAGGAAGTGCAAGTTCTTTTTATCTTGGTACTGCAAATTATGAAGGAACTAGTGACCTTGATACACTCATATATCAGAATGATGGTGACTTGTTAGCAGTAGTTCAAGATCGGACTGATATACAGTTAACCAGCTATTATGTCAGCTTTGTTTAGTCCTACTACAGTTGGGAAATAACTCTACAGTTCCAAATCTTTGATGACTTTAGAGCAACGCAATTTCAGCTCGCTCCTCAGCTTTATTTATCTGAATTTACACTCTTGTATTTACAACCAAGGAAGTTAAAACTCCACTTGTGAGAGGAGCATTTAAATTGCGGAAATTTGATAACTCTCATTCTCTAACCCAGTTTTTTAAGAGGTTATTTGAAAAGCATTATTGCTTACATCTGAACCTCAAAAACCTAACCCCCATTCACTAGTAAGGAATGGGGGTTTCAAATTCAAAGGCTTTTGAATACAAAGCAATACAGTTCAGTTAAGGATAATTGGTCTTTCAAGACGCGATAAATCACATCTCTACATGAGGGTTTTGTTGCTCATTTTGAACTGTATTGAGATATAAAGCGTTTACTCCTGAATTCAGAATTCTGCTGTATCAATTCACTTCTAATGCACCCAAAGCTTTTAAAGTTGCTACCTCTGCCTCAGTCAACCCTTTCACCCCAGTAATAATCATGCCTTCATACGGGCGGGCTGGTCTTAACGTTTGCCGACATTGCCCCGTAGTAATATCCCAACAGTTGATTGTTTCATCCCAACTACTACTGAGAAGAGTTTGAGCATCTGGGACTAGACTAAGCGACCACACCCAATTGAAATGATTCTGTAGTGTAGCAAGGCAGTCTCCAGTAAGTGTATTCCAAATTTTGATCGTGCGATCGCCACTACTGCTAATCATGCGATCGCCATTATCGACGAACAGAATACAAAGTATCTGGCTGGTATGCCCAGAAAATGTACGCAGACAAACCCCTGTGTCAATGTCCCACAGTCGTACCAAGGAGTCATCACCACCAGTAGCAACATATTGACTATCTGGACTCACTGCAACTGCCCAAACACGGTTTGAGTCTGCCTCCCAACTATGAAGACAGGTTCTTGTTTCAATATCCCAGCGTTTAACTATCTTTTCATAGCCACTGCTGAAGAGAGTTTTTCCATCAGGGCTAAAGGCGATCGCCAACACAGAACCAGGATGACCTTGCAATGTTTGCCAACATTCACCAGAACGCACATCCCATATCTTGATTGTATGGTCGTAGCTAGCACTAGCAAGAAAATTACTGTCTGGACTAAAAGCAACTGCCCAGACCCAACTATCGTGACCATGCAAAGTTTTAAAGCATTGCCCTGTATGGGGACTCCAAAGCTTAATAGTCCGATCTGCACTGGCGCTGGCCAGCAACTGTCCATTGGGACTGAAGGCGACAGAGAAAATTCGATTGCTATGTCCATGTAATACACGAAACGGCTGGAGGTCAAGCTTTAAGTGTTCCGGGGCATTGACATCCCAGAGTTTGATTGTCTGGTCTTCGTGTCCACTAGCAAGTAAGTTTTGCTGCCAACTGTATGCGATCCCATAAACAGCATTACTGTGTCCTTGGAAGGTTTTAGTACACTGTCCTGTCTGAAGTTCCCAGACTCTAGCTGCGTGGTCATCTCCACCACTAGCAATTAAGTGTCCTTGAGGGTGAAAAGCAACTGACCAAATTCGATTTGTATGCTTTTCCAGTGTATCCAGACATTTCCCTGTGTTTATATCCCAAATCTTCACAGTTTGGTCATAGCTGCCACTTAAAAACTGTTCACCCTTGGGGCTAAACGCTACCGAGGTTACAACCCCTGCGTGTCCCTGCAAGGTCATCAAACACATCCCGGTATGTAAATCCCACGCTTTCACGGTTTGATCGAAACTGCCGCTTGCTAATATTTGCCCTTCTGGACTGAAAGCGATCGCTTTTATCCAGTGCTGATGCCCTTCTAAGTTTTGCACACAGCATCCAGTTACTAAATCCCACAGCTTGATTGTGTTATCTTCACCAGCCGTTGCTAAAATTTGATCTGCGGGATGAAAAGCTACACTCCACACACAAGCATGATGTCCTTCTAGAGTTTGCACACATTTGCTTGTAGCTAGATGCCAGACTTTAACTGTGTAGTCATAGCTAGTACTAGCAAGGAATTGACCGTCAGGACTCCATGCGATCGCTGTGACAATGCTAGTGTGACCGCATAGCGTTTTAAAACATTCTCCTGTGGTAATGTCCCAAAGTTTAATTGTATGATCCTGACCACAACTAGCTAAAACTGAATGCACAGGGCTAAAAGCAATATTCCAGACCCAACTGTTGTGTTCTTTACAGCTAAATAGTTGTTTACTATTGGTAACATCCCAAACATTAATTTCACCATTTGTATCACTGGTAGCAAGACAGCACCCATCTGAACTAAAGGCAACGCTAGTAATGCCGCCAAAGGTCGCAGCAAAAACACAATCTTGAAAGTTGGTTTGGCTAAAGTTCACCCGATGTAAGTTGAGCAAGCGTAAATCGCAGTTACGGATAGTGAGATGCGAAAAATCATACCCTGTCAAATCAGTTTCTAATTGTGTCAGTAAATTCAGCAGATTACCGCCACCATACCCAACTGGATCTATGGCTTCATTTTGGAGCTTTCTCACTAGTTTGCCAAGTTTATACTCAAGCCGATCAGCAGAGCCAAGGGTTATTTGTAGCTGATTTAGGATAGGCCGCACAATCAGGTGAATTTGACTATCGCGGATGTAGTCTTTGGCCTGGGCTTGCATCAAAGCATGAGTCAGCAGATATTGCGGTGATTCTGTGACTATTTCCTGGCAGACTTGTTCTATTAAGCAGTCTGTGACGTATTCCATCACCACAGGTTGCTGTGTGAATCCTCCAGTATTGCTTTCTATCAAGCTACACCAGCGTAAAGATTCGAGGACTGAGATTAACTTAGGCTTAGGTAATGTTGGTGTGAAGGCTGTTTGCAGTTCTGTCGAGGAAAGTTTCTCCCGATTAATTGCTAGCCAGTACATAACTTGCTGCTCCAAGGTGGAGAGTCTTTTGAATTGCTGCTCTAGAAGATTGGCAATGCCCTTAAATACGGTTGTGCCTTCAGAAAAGAAATTGGCGATATTGCCTTCATATAAGTCCTGAATGGAGGTAGCGGCAATTTTCAAAGCTAGGGGATTACCACGGTAACACTCAACTAGTTGGCGGGTTTCTTCTTCGGAACCTGATAGACCTTTGAGTGTCAAAATTGTTTGTCCGGCTGCAACTTCTAATCCTGATAAAGCAAGGGTACGAACTGGCAAAGCATCACCTTCCAAGGCGGCGATTTCATTAGGTTTTTCTCGGCTGGTGAGCAGGACACAGCTTTGATGCCCAGTCTCTCCCAATCGCCATAGGAGTTCACCGTAGGATTCGTAGCCCTCACGGTAACAGCCTGTACCTTGCTGCAATAATGTGTCGAAATTATCCAGAATCAGCAAGCATCGAGATTTGCGGAGGTACTCGATTAAACAAGTAATTTGCTCATAGGGGGAAGCAGGCAATGTAGTAACTTGCTGATGAGAAAGGATTTTGATGTAGTCTGTAACCTTGTTATAGAAAAAGGGTGCGTGCCGAAGCGATCGCCAAATCACATATTCAAATTCTCCCTGCAATTGTTCTGCTAACTTCACCGAGAGCGCGGTTTTACCAATACCACCCATACCTAACAGTGTGACTACACGAGCGTGTTGTTTACCGCCGCAAGCATCTCTTACAATCCATTGGCTGAGGGTTTCTAATTCTGTAGTACGTCCATAGAATTGGGAAACGTCGATTGCTTCTCCCCAGTTTGTGTAGTTCTTGAATGGTTGAAAGTTTAAGGTTAAGGAGGCATTTATGTTTATGCCCTTTTGTCGCTCTAAAGTTCGCTTCAGTACTCCTTGCAGGTTATTTTTGGTAACTTTTTCTCCTAAAGCTTGAGAGAGCGAGCGCCATAATTCCGAACCAATATCTTTGATGTAACCACAATCGTAATCAGACTCTACAGACATATCTAAGTACGTCTGTCCTGCCCAAGATTCACGAAATACAATCTCTTGAACTTTTGTTAAGTGTCCGCGTTTTAATAATTGCTCAACTAGTGCGATCGCCTCTTCAACCGTCATTTATTTTCGTAACAATACTAAGTTAACTACGATATTCGCACCATAAGCTTTATTTATTAAAAAAGTTTGCGTAAATCTACCAAGAAGATCCGACTTTTTTCCGACCTTTTCTGACCATCGAACTTTATACCAGGCAGTAGAGTATTTGGATAAGCAGTATTCATATCCCCAACTTCTTACAGGGGATATAGGAGAAGCAAAACAAAGTAAGCAATAGGAATGAACAAACAATTAGGAATTGGTTTGACTTTGGCTGCATGAAGTTTTGGAATGATTATAGCTTATTAATTATTTGCAAACACAAAAATGCTCATGTCTAAATGAACCCGTTTCATAATGAGAATTTCTGTTGCCGTTATCCAGCTTAATTTGAGAATCCAATATTATGTTAAAGATCATCCGACGAGAGTTTGTGACTGCTGCATTATTCTTAACAGTTCCAATTGGCGCAATTCTTACTGGTGTTGATATCAAACCTGCATTTGCCGATTGCAATCCCTTTGGCTGTTCACCATCTAGTGTTGCTGAATGTAATCCTTTCGGCTGTCCTAATGGACCACTAGGCCAAGCCTGTACGCCCTTTGGTTGTCCACAATCACCACAACCGATTAGCGCTAGTGACGATCAAATACCTGGACGTAGACGTTTAATTAGATGTATAAGAATATTGCGGCGTGAAGAAGTTGTTGGTAGGAGAGAGGCTGATAATGTTTGTGAATCTTTAATAAGATCTGAAAGGATCTATGATTGTGTTCAAGAATTAAGGAGTATATCAAGACGAGAATTAAGGAGGCGTGAAGCTAGCAATATTTGCGAAAGAATATTGTAATATAATCGCCGAGCCTTTAGTGTGCTTTAACGGAATATAACGCACCTTTTTTATCTCATCCCAAAAAGCAACTTAAACAGTTTTATGCGTTTTGAATAATGCGTTAACTTATTTGCTGGTTGGGTGGATTAAAGCGAAATCCAACAGTATATTCTCTTACTACACGATAAGTTTATGCGATCGCACTTGCCAATATACGCTGATTTTGTGCGATCGCCATAATTTCGAGTTGAGATGAAATAGCTGAGAGCGATCTCTTTCTCGAACTAATAACTTAGCAATCTCTAACTTTTTCCAACCTACCCAAAAAGGTAATTGAAGTGTAACAGCCAGCTTTAGTCCTGTTACTAAGAAGATCCGACCTTTTCCAACCATCAAACCTGATACTAGGCAATATAGTATTTAGATCAACAGTCATTTTGATTGATATCTAATTGTTCTGATAAATTTTCAATTGGATTATTAGCCATTTAAGAAATACTTAATTATTTATAGCCTTTTACCAACAGTGTATTTGCTATTTATTTACTAATTAGTTTTCTTTTTGTAAAGCTTTAACCTAAGCTAAATTAAAACGATCAAAAATTTATTTGTTATGGCAAGTTGATCTAGCCTAACAAGAGAAGAGTTACTGAACAATACTTTGTTTGTTCCGCAGTATCAGATGGTTTCAGGAACAATGAGTAACAACAATTCAATTTCAGTTAGGAATGTATTTATGAAAATCAAGTTAGTAACTCAGTTTTTGATGAGTGCGATCGCGCTTTCTGGTGCTGCGGTGTCTCCAGCAATGGCACAGTATCAAGGGCAATATCAACAGCCACCAGTATCAGGTCAATACCAACAACCAATACCAGGGCAATATCAACAGCCACCAGTATCAGGGCAATACCAACAACCAATACCAGGGCAATACCCACAGCCATCTGCCTCCACCTCCTTTATATGCGGTCAAGTGGGATCTGACCCAGCCACCCTTGTCCAAGCAAACGGTCGGATTTTGTCATCGCCTCTAATTATTTGGCAGACGGCAAGTAATGATATGTCACCCCAACAACGGTGTCAGATGGTTTCTCAGCGAATGACAGCGACAGTAGCGCAAAATGGTGGCAAATTGAGTAACTTGCTGCTGACGACTGGTAAGGTCAATGGTTTCAGCGTAATTTGTTTTGTGAACGCTGCCGAAAGTTGCAACCCTAACAATGTGATTATGACCCTGCTTAGAGGGGAAAATGCCCGTAATCCCGGCAATGTCCTAGCCCGGATTGTCAGGTTTGGTCAACGAGGTAAAGGTGCCAATGTAGTTGAAGCCGGTGGCTTTGTAGGCGGTGTAGGTGGTGAGGAAGAAATTATTCCCACTGCTGTGGGCTTAGAAGAAGCGGTTAATCAATTAGCTAACGAATCTGGCGGGATGCCTGCTGCTCCCAATCCAGGAAATTATCCAGCCCCAAATCCAGGAAACTATACTCCAACTCCAGGTGCGGGGACGGGTGGCGGTCCTATTTAGCTTTAGCAATTCCTGTAGAGACGTTAAAGAAAACGTCTCTACATACAGGTTCGCAAAATCTTCTGCTTCTCAAATGGCTGTAGAAAGTAACAAAGTTGGTTTACGTAGGCGTAGCGCGCCACAGGCATCGCTCCTTTTAAGTCCAATCTGGATGTGGGTTGTTCAGTTGGCAGTGTTTACTGTGTTTTCTGCTTCCCCATTAGTATCGCCTTCTGCCGCAGCTAACCCAGGTTTCAGGGATACTGACCTGCAATTGGAGCAAATTTCCCAGACGATCGCTCAATTTCCAGAAACGGCTGCTACTCTTCCTGATTCAGTGTCAGCGATCGCTAAATTAGTAACAGTGAGAATTTTAGGCGAGCAAGGGACTGGTTCGGGAGTCATTATCGGGCATCAAGGACAAACCTATACAGTACTCACAAATGCTCATGTTGTGGCCGAAGTCGGAGGCAATGGCTACACCATCTTAACGGCGGATGGTAAGCCCCATAAGGGTGTTGGGCTGCACTCTGCTCAATTGGGGAATGACGATTTAGCCTTGGTGCAATTTAGCAGCGATCGCCTTTACAAAGTCGTAGCGATCGGCAACTCTCACATTCTATCTGTTGGTGAAATTGTTTATGCTTCAGGATTTCCCAGTTGGCGCATCATTAATGCAAACACCCTTGCTGATACTCGCGATTGGGGATTACAAGCCTTTGAATTAACTCAAGGCTATATTGGGATGCTGCCAAACCAACCTTTGCAACAAGGGTATCAACTTGGCTATACCAATCAGATTGAACCCGGAATGAGCGGGGGCCCAGTTTTAGATCGATATGGTCGCTTAATTGCGATTAATGGCGGCTTGAAATATCCTCTCCAAGGCATCATCGCCTTTATTTTTGCCGATGGCACAATGCCAAGCCAAGCTTTATTTGAGCAAATGGAAACTTTGAGTTGGGCTATTCCAACTGCTAGATTTCAAAAATTGTTTGGGCAACCTGCTAAATAATTTCAGGGTAGTTATTAACTATTTTTTACTATATATGAACCTCAACTTTTTTCGCTCTAATTTTCCTTATGCAGTAATCAGTGGAACTGCCAGTGTTGCTGCAATAGTCATCGTTCAATCGGCAGCTTTTGCTGTAAAATCTCCTCAAGAAATTGCCCAGTATGCTAACACCATTACTGTGCAAGTAAACAGACCGGCTGGAGTTGGTGTCGGTCTAGCTAGTGATGGTTCTGGGTTTATTATCAAGCGCGAGGGAAGCACTTATACCGTCCTTACTTGCAATCATGTGGTTAATCCATCTGGCGGGCCTAAGCCAGCTAGCATTCGCACTAGCGATGGAGTCTCTCATCCGATTAACCCTACAAGTGTTAAAAGTTTAGGAACTAACGTTAAAGGAAGTAACGATCTAGCCTTGTTTAGTTTTAGTAGTGATAAAGAATATCCAGTAGCCGAATTAAAAAGCCCTAATCAAACAAGGCTGGGCAGTAAAATGTTTGTTTTTGGTTATCCAGTTAACAATGATTTAAACAGAATTGCTGAAAACCGGGTTCATGATTTCCAAGCAGGAACGATTTGGGAATCCAAGGATGCGACTTTGAGCGATGGTGGCTACTCGTTGCAATACGCAGCTCAAACAGCAGGCGGTATGAGTGGAGGGCCAGTATTTGATATTGATGGTAAAGTGATTGGAGTTCATGGTAAAGCTGACACAGCAACGGAAGTCAAGGAACTCCAGTCAGGGCAACAAATATCAGCTGGGCTAAAAGCTGGAGTTAGTGCAGCAGTTCCGATTGAAAAGGCGATCGCTTTATCTGGGCAGGTTGGACTCACTGGGTTGAAAATAGATAGTTCCCCCAGTACGGATAAACCCCAAGAACGGATGCAAAATCCCCAAGCTTCGAGCGATTTCTTAGCACGGGGGCTGTCCCTGCAAAGTAATAGCACAGCAGCGATCAATGATTTTAGCCAAGCGATCGCTCTCGATCCTAAAAGTAGCATTGCTTATTACAATCGCGCCAATGCTCGCTACAAGATGGGGGATAAAGAAGGTGCGGTGGCCGATTATAATGAGGCGATTCGCTTCAACCCCAATAATGCGATCGCTTATTACAACAGAGGGGTAGTGCGATATTATCTGGGCGATAAGCAAGGTGCAGTTGCAGATTTTACCGCCGTCTTGCGTTTCGATCCTTACGATGTATCGGCTTACTACAGCCGAGGATCTATCCTCCGCAACTTGAAAGATGCTCAAGGTGCTTTTGCCGATTTTGACCAAGTTGTTCGGCTTGCACCTAACGTGCCTCATTCTTACTTCAATCGGGCGCTAGCTCGTGCCATGTTTAACGATCGCCAAGGTACTCTTGCCGATTTTACTCAAGCGATCGCTCTCGATCCCAAGTTTTCTAGAGCCTACATCAGCCGTTCGCTGACATTGCGCCGTTTGGGACAATTACCCGCAGCGATTCAGGATTTAAACACAGTGCTGAGTTACGAGCCAAATAATAGCATTGCTATTTACCAACGCGGCTTGTTCCGGCGCGATGCAGGCGATCGTCAAGGTGCGTTTGAAGATTTACAAAGAGCTGTAAATTTATTCCAGCAAGCCAACGATACTGCGAGTTACCAAAAAGCAATATACGTTCTCCAACGCTTACAGTCATCACCCGTTATTTCCCCTCCTAATCAACCAAATAACGGACAACCTGGTGGTGAACCTGCTCCAGATGTCATAAATGAACCTATCTAGGAATGAGTGTAGAGATGTTTTATGGAACGTCTCTACACTTATCTAATGAAATTTATCCAGAAAGCACACCAAAAAGTTATGAAAACTGGGCGCTTTAAACTAAACTTTACCAAACTGATTCAATTCGGTACGACAGTCTACACGTTTACTTTTTTATCAGTAATTGATATTGCCGGGGCTATGCCAATACCGATGCCTACGGCGGTAAACTACGCTCAATCCCTTCCGCCATCGGGTTTTTCTCCTTACCCAGCCTCCAAAATATCTCCTCTAGATGGGATTTGGAAACTTCAGTGGCGCATGAATGGGAAATCTTTTGATGGACTCCTGACTTTAATGGGAAATTCTGGCACAATGACCGTTAATGTGCGCTATTCCAATGGTCAGAATGATGTCGTCCAACAAAGAATGGTGGTTCAGTCTTCTGGCGATCAATTTATTTTATCTGGACAAGATCCCGTCTATGCAGGTACGAATATGCCGATTGTCTCCTATATTGCCGACACTTTTTTGATCGAGCAAGCAGCCAATTTGGAAGGTTGGAGGGCTAGAAGTTGTGATAGCACTGAACGGTGTTCACGAGTAACGATGCAGTATGTTGATCCTGCCTACCCGGCATCTGTACCGAATCGGACACCTGCCGAGATGCCCACAAAATGGGATTCATTATAATAAATTTTTGATAATTGCTCAACTCCTTTGATAAGAGGTAGAGATAGAGATTAGCTGAAGAATGTAAATTGAGACTACATAATTGCCGCAATCTTAAGTTCCAATTGTTGCCGTTATTCTTCTGTCGCTATAGAAATCGCCCGCCAATTTTTCCTAGTTTTCAGCAAAAAAATCGCCCCCTAAATTCAGGAGGCGCATCACTAAGGTTCTGTAGAGACGCGAACTTCGCGTCTCTTGTTTTAGCTAGCAACGTATTCTTTGACATTGGCACGACGGCGACGCAGATGAGCCAAAGCTTGATGCTCTAACTGACGAACGCGTTCGCGGCTGAGATTCAGTCTCTCACCGACTTTCGCCAATGACATTTCATTACCATCTTCTAAACCAAAGCGTAAAGCTACAACTTCTCGCTGTTGCGGGGTTAGTTCTGCTAGCAGGTTGTTCAAGTCTTGGCGTAAGAATTCCTGGTTTGTGTAATACTCTGGTGATGGACCATCATCTTCGAGCATTTCTTGCAACTCAGTATCCTGGTTCTCACCAACTCGCACATCCAAAGAAACTGGTTGACGAGCCATATTCAGGTACTCGCGAATCTGAGCAGGTTCTAATTCTAGTGCTTTGGCAATTTCGGCTGGAGTCGGCGATCGCCCCAAGCTTTGAGCTAACTCGCGCTGCACTTTTTTGATTTTGTTCAGTTTCTCGGTAATGTGGATCGGTAAGCGAATAGTCCGACCTTGTTGAGCGATCGCACGAGTAATTGCTTGACGAATCCACCAGTAAGCGTAAGTCGAGAACTTATAACCCCTCATCGGGTCAAATTTCTCCACGCCCCGCTCTAATCCTAGTGTTCCTTCCTGGATTAAATCCAGAAACTCCATATTTCGCTTTTGATACTTTTTAGCAATAGCAACAACCAAGCGCAAATTCGCTTCGATCATTTTTTGCTTTGCGCGCTTACCTTGTGCCACCGTTTGTTGCACATCGGTTTCCGATTGTTTAACGTGATCGGCCCACTCTGAAATATCCGGTTCGCGTTGCAACTTCTTCGCCAAAGCTTCCTTGGCGTCGATCAGCGTCATCATTTGTTGCACTTGCTTCCCAAAGACAATTTCTTGTTCGCGGGTTAGCAGTGGTACACGACCAATTTCTCGCAGATAGGTTCGCACCATATCAGCCGTGAATTTGGTGTTGAGGTTTTCCGTTTGGGTATTGACAGTAGGCATTGGTGCGATGTCCTCTACTTCGTAAAGATAATGTATGTTTTATTACTAAAATGGAGGGGGAAAAGTAGTACATTTATCACGAGATGTAGGGAGCTACCAAAAGAAATTAATTGATACAGCCGTTGTTAAGACGGTCAGCCCCCAATGATAGGTTCCCCTACCTTCCCTAAATTTTCAATCTTTTATAAGCACGCTGGTTATTTTTGAGAATTATTCTCTTGGACAGTTAGTAACACCGAGTGGTAAATCCGAAGTCGGTATGAGTTCTACTTAACTTATGATACGATAAATCAGGCAAATAGTAAACTATCTTAAGATAAAACCTATCATTATAATTCAAAAGCAGTCGTTATAGAAGAAATTTTAAATTTCCTTGAAATTACTGACTATATCTATAGTGACGCCAAAAACCCCTCTTCTGTTGCCAAAAACTAGCCGGATAACCGAACTTTATTTGCTCTCACAATGGAGGGATGTCACGAATTCGTCATTTGTCATTGGTCATCGGTCACTTGTACTGAGCGTAGTCGTAAAGCCTGCGGCATAGCTACGCTTAGGGCGCAGCCTCTCCAAGAGTTGTATTTGTCATTAGTCACTTGTATCGAGCATCTCAACTTCGCTCGAAGGAGCCGGAGCCGAGGTAAGTCGCTGGCGCAGCCTCTCCAAGAGTTGTATTGGTCATTTGCAAAGGACAAGGGACAACTGACAAATGACAATCTAAAATCCAAGGTCAGCTTTGGCTAGTTCCGCGGCGGCGAATACTTCTGCGTCAGGTTTTTCTTCCCAGGCAGGCTCACCAATTTCTGCGTAAAAAGTTGCGTCGTAAGGTCGGGTACGTACTACTACTGGCATAGGAACAGCATGACCCAATATTAAAGCTTGTTGTTTCGAGTCTAGCTTTGCCAATACCGATCGCAGTCCGCTACCACCAGATACACCTGTAAAAATCGCGTCAATGTCTTTTTCATCATTCAGCAAAGCGGTAATGCGAGTCCCAATTTGCGACATAACTTCATTATCTATGCCTGATGGACGTTGATCAACTACCAAAAGTGTGACAAAATACTTCCGCAGTTCGCGGGCAATAGTCCCAAAGATAGTACTTTGGACGATAGCCGGGTCAAGGAAACGGTGCGCCTCTTCAATGGTAATCATCAATGGCGTTGGGCGATCGCTAGGGTTTTTGCTTTGCAGGAATTTATCTGCTTTCTTGACGTAATGCTCGTGAATACGTCGGGTGATCATATTTGTCACCAACATATAAGAGAGCATATTAGACTGGGAACCAAATTCTATCACAACATTCTTCCCAGATTCCAGGCATTGCACAATTTTACTAATGTAATTCTGGGGGCAAACTGCTCGCATATACTTCAAGCTATCCATCCGCAAGAGTTTGCGCTGCAATGCCATAATCGAGCCTTTGTGTCCGCGCTTCTCGTCGCAAAACACCTCGATTTCTTCGTTAGTCATATTCAACAACTGGACAATCCAAGACTTGCCAAATTCGCTATACAGAATATTGGCGTTATCTAAGGCTGCGTCAGAGAGTCCTAAATCTCGGCTACATAACTTAATATCTTCAACTTCTATTTGCTCGTAACTCAAATAAAGTTCTTGAGCATCACGCACACCACGACGCTTTGTTGATTCCGGGTCGAGGGTATAAACTTCCACTTTACTAGGAAAAAGTTGCTTTAAACCTTTAACCGTATTGACGTTCTTACCTTCTGCAACGGCTTCCCACCCATACTCAGAGTGCATATCAAAAATCAAGTTTACTGCCGCATTTTTACGGATAACGCCAGCTAAAAGCAGCCGCGTTAGAAAGGATTTCCCAGTACCAGATTTACCAAAAACCCCATTACTCCGTTCTACAAAGCGGTTTAAATCGATGCAAACGGGCACATCCATATCCAAAGGTTTCCCAATGGAAAAGTTGCGCCTTTGGGTGTCATCTTCCCAACCAAATACCCGGCGAAAATCGTCAACACTTGCTTCGTAAACTTGACTAAAGTGGCTAGGAATAGTTTTAACAGGCAACAATTCTATCGTCGTGCTGGTTTGTGGCATAAATGAAGCCAAACCCGTCACCGATGGGAGGAAAGGATTTGCCGATTTGCCATTTGTTGGGGAGAAAGATTCTTCAGTTTCGGGAGTGAACATCAACATCGGCGCGAGGTTGATAGTACCGTAAGTACCACTTCCGGCTAAAACATCTCGTAAAAAAGTGTCTTCCCAACTGGGGGGATTAGCAATAATTCGGGCATTAGCAGCTCCTAATGCTACATCTGTCAGCATACAAAAAAAACGCGATCGCATCCCTTGCACAACAAGAAACTTGCCCACCCGCATATCTTCTACAGAAATGTCAGGATGCAATCGTACTTCTAAACCTTCAGTTAGAGAACCTTGAATGACCGAACCTAATGGCTGTGCCGAATTCATCTGATTAGTCATTTGTCATTTGTCATTTGTCATTGGTCATTGGTCATTTGTTTTTTCTCCATCCCCTATGCCCAATTCCCCATGTCCAATTATCTAATCAATCTGAATCGAGGTTGGCGCACTTCCTGTTGATGGAGTGGTACTAATTAACGGTTTGCGGAATTGGGCGTAAAGGCGATCGCGCCAGGTGAAGAATGGTTCATAATCTATATTCTCGGCAAAGATTGGCAATCCTTTACCTCTGATAGAAGCTGGTAAATCCAGATAGGGCCCAGAGGGGAACTTGAGTAATATCGATAATCCAGCCACCGCTAAGTCAGCTAAAGTCGGCTCATCTCCTGTTAAATAAGGACTATCTGCCAATAATAACGTCAAGGCTTCCAAGTCTTGTTTTAGGGATGCGATCGCTGACTGTATCACATCTGGGCTGTAACCTACGCCAAAACCCAACACTGACAGTAAGTCACTAGGTACTCCTTGAACCAGACTTTTAAATATATCTGGTGTTGAGGTGGGTAATAAAGACTTACGGAAATTTTGATCTTGACTTACGGCTGCAAATAGTGCTTTGCGACCTTTGATGCCTATGGACTCATCCGCCCATTCTTCTATTAATAAGGTTAAACCCCGTTGTTTAGGATTTTGCGGTATTATGGGGCGATCGGGATACTCTAAGTCTAAATACTTAGCTATTTCCGTAGAATCCGCAATATATTTATTACGATCCTTTAATACAGGCACTTGTCTTTGACCAGTCAGCCGGAACAGTTCCACTTGTCCAATTCCAGGCGTAACCTCTATTTTGCGGTAATCTAGTCCTTTAAAATCTAGAATTAGGCGCACTTTCTCTGAGTATTGAGAGAGTTCCCATTGGTATAATTCCAGCATGTGTTCTATCTCTTGTAACTGGTCAACTTATTAACTTTACAATTGTATCTTTAGTTTAAGTAATTTTGATTGGTATTAGTTGGTTAGCTGTCTATTTAATTGACATTAGGGTTTAACCGATGCCTGATTTTTGGCAAAATTTATTGATTAAAAAAATATTGTTTTCTGATTGATTAAAATATAAATAACTAAGTAATTTAATTCAGTATATATAAATAAATAAAGCTAACTCCTCATTCGTGGCCCTTCAACACTTACTTCAATTTTTGTCAGGGTTAGCCTACGTTAAAATATTTCGGTAATTAATTTCTGTGTTTTTGCTGAATAATTAATGGTTAATTCTAAAATATAGCCTTCTTCTCTATGTAATTCAGGATTTATGAATCAACTATTATTTCCCGTACAACTCTGTATCTAAATTGTCTTTTTAAGTATAATTTTTTCTGAAGCTCATTGTAACTCATAACTTGTAGAGGTAAGATTTTCACACTTTCTGAGAATTTTCGCTACACGAGTGGGATTTTTAAATTTTCATGTGATAGAGAAAATTTGCTCAATTTACATGAAATATATGGTAGATATATTGCATACTTAACAGCGTGAATCGAGGTTAAATATTTTACCTTACTAGCACAAACTCTTCTATAGAAAAATCTTACTTCCCTCTTGAGTTAGATTTTGTGCATAGCAAAATGTTATAAATCTTTATGTAATGTGTGGACAAAAAGAAAAACAAAATTTATGAAGACAAATTACAGCAAATTGCTGACCACGTTGGCAGGCATAGCAGGATTTACTAGTTTCAGCGTCCTCATTACTTTACCATCTGATGCGAAAGAGGTACTAAATCCTAACCCCAGTATTTTCAACGAAGCTCCTTATAACCAAGGTCAACGCCTTCAAGCAAACAATCAATACACACCTGCTGAAGCCGTTTCCCAAATAGAAAAGGGCAATGCCAAACGCAAACCAGTAGCACAGAGAAGTGGTGCAACGTTAAATCCCAAACCAAGTATTTTCAACGAGCCTCCCTATAACCGTGGTGGTGGTAGTGTTACACCTACTGAACCTACACCCATCACCCCAGGTACTCCACCCACTGAGACACCGACCACAACTCCACCAGCACCAGGGGCAAGCAGCAATCAAGGCAAAAACTTGTTAGCCTTGGCAGAGTCAAACGCTTCCTTTACCACCTTGACCAAGGCTTTGAAAGCAGCAGGATTGACCGGAGCTTTACAAGGCAAAGATAACTTAACTATTTTCGCACCCACTGATGCAGCTTTTGCTAAGTTGCCAGCAGATGCTTTGCAAGAATTGTTAAAGCCAGATAACAAAGAAGTATTGCTCAAGATTTTAACTTACCATGTAGTGACTGGTAAGGTACTGTCCACTGATTTAAAGTCTGGCGAAGTTAAAAGCCTTGAAGGTGGCGCAATCAACGTTAAAGTTGATCCGGCTACCGGTGTAACTGTCAATGATGCTAAAGTGACACAGGCAGATATCACAGGTAGCAACGGTGTAATCCATGCAATCGATCAGGTAATTTTGCCTCCTGACTTGTAGTTTTTAGATACCGTATAGCCTGTAGTAGGCCAGGTTTGTATCAAGTATTAATAGGAAAAATCCCGTTCAGATGATAATTTTGGACGGTTTTTTTGTCATAAGCAATGTTTTAAATTTTTTAGAAATTTAAATGTCAGGTGGGTTAGCGCGGAAAGTACCGCCCATCAACAATAGACTTCTTGGCATTTGTCGGGGTAAAGGGGAAGGTGGGGCCCCCTCTGGGGATAAGGGGCAGGGGAAAAGGGTAAAGAAACTCAAAATCCTTTCCCTTTAACCTTTTTCCTTTTCCCTCTCTTGCAAAAATATATTTTTGCAAGAGGTCTAATCTAATAATGCCGTACTTTCAGCTAACACAATGCCAGTTTCTGAATGGAGGAAGTTTCTGCTCCTAACTCCACTACCTGGATTAGGTTCGGATTACAGACTAGACATTACATCCCGTGCAACTGCTAAAGTCTGCTCAATGTCTTCTTCAGTGTGAGCAAAAGACGTAAACCCAGCTTCAAATTGAGAGGGTGCTAAGTAAACACCGCGCTCTAACATCCCGCGATGGAAGCGTCCGAATTTGGCTGTATCAGACTTTTTCGCATCTTCGTAGTTATGAACTGGGCCAGCGGTAAAGAATAAGCCGAACATGGCGCTGATTTGACCGCCGCAAGCTGCATGACCAGTTTCTTTGGCAATTTGCAGCAAACCATCTGCTAGCTTTTTAGTAATTCGCTCAAGAGACTCGTAAGTACCTGGCTTTTGCAGCAATTCTAAAGTCTTAATCCCAGCAGTCATCGCTAAGGGATTACCAGAAAGAGTCCCAGCTTGATATACGGGACCGGCAGGTGCAACCATTGACATAATATCTCGGCGGCCACCATAAGCCCCTACTGGCAAACCACCACCAATTACCTTACCCAAGGTTGTTAAATCGGGAGTGACGCCAAATTTTTCTTGAGCGCCACCGTAAGCAATGCGGAAGCCTGTCATCACTTCGTCAAATACTAATAACGCTCCATACTCGTGAGTTAGTTCCCGTAATCCTTCAAGGAAACCAGCGTCAGGCGCAATAAATCCAGCATTGCCGACAACTGGCTCAAGAATGACACCAGCAATCTCGTCGCGGTTTTCTTCAAATAAAGCTTTGACTGCTTCTAGGTCATTGAAAGGTGCAGTTAGAGTGGTACTAGTTGCTGATTTAGGAACTCCTGGTGAGTCTGGTAAGCCAAGTGTGGCAACACCAGAACCTGCCTTCACTAAAAACGTATCGGCGTGTCCGTGATAGCAACCTTCAAATTTGATGATTTTGTCTCGGTTGGTGAAAGCCCGCATCAGTCGCAAAACTCCCATACAGGCTTCAGTTCCAGAGTTGACAAATCTGACCATTTCGATGCTAGGAACGGCATCAATGACCATTTCTGCCAAAACATTTTCTAGGGCTGAGGGAGCGCCGAAACTGGTGCCTTTTTCTAAAGCTTCATGCAATGCTGCAATTACTTCTGGATGAGCATGACCGCAAATAGCTGGGCCCCATGTGCCTACATAGTCTATGTATTTATTGCCATCTACATCCCAAATATACGCGCCTTTGACACGATCAAAAACGATGGGTTGTCCGCCCACAGATTTAAAGGCACGAACTGGAGAACTGACTCCTCCGGGCATGAGATTTTGAGCAGCGGCGAAGACTTCTTGTGATTTTGTTGTTTTAATTGTGGTATTTACCAAAGTTCTCTCCTAACAGTGGGCAATAAAAAGCTCTATCTTAGGATAGGGTCAAACACTGCTTAGAATTTCTATCCTATAAAATTAGCGGAACCAAAAAAATAACATTATGTTATGCAAGTCCAATGAAGACTTGACTTTAGATATTTAATTAAAAAAAATATACCAGCTGCCCTATTCTGAATGGTATCGTGAATCCATAAATTATTCTCATTAGAGCAAACTAGCTGGTATGTCTTCTAACGATTCGCGATCGCTGCATTACACTATCCCGGTTGAGAAAATCCGCTACGATGAACGGGGTCTGGTGCCTGCAATTGTCCAAGACTATCTAGATGGTACTGTCCTGATGATGGCGTGGATGAATCAGGAGTCGTTACAAAAGACTTTAGAAACTGAAGAAACTTGGTTTTGGAGCCGTTCCCGACAAGAATTGTGGCACAAGGGGGCAACTTCTGGGCATATCCAAAAGGTGCAGAGTATCCGTTATGACTGTGATAGTGATGCGCTGCTTATCGGGGTAGAACAATTAGGAGATGTTGCCTGCCATACTGGAGAGCGCAGTTGCTTTCACCAAATAGAAGGAAAAATTGTTGCGCCACCAGGAGATACATTGTCGCAATTGTTTCAAATAATATGCGATCGCCGCGATAATCCTACTGAAAGCTCTTATACCTGTCAACTATTCGCAGGTGGCGATAACAAAATTTTGAAAAAGATTGGTGAGGAAACTGCTGAGGTGGTAATGGCTTTTAAGGATAATGAAGCAGATGCGATCGCAGGTGAAGTGGCTGATTTGCTATATCATACTTTGGTTGCCCTAGCTCACCATCAAGTGGATTTGAAATCGGTATATCGCAAGCTCCAAGAACGTCGTCAATAGAGCAAAAAACAAGTCATCTTACCGTGGGGAGTTATGTTACTCAGTCAAAATTCGATTGAGATACTGTAAAATTACCACAGCGATCGCTACACTCAAAATGAAGCCTAGCCAGTAACTATTAGTAATAATTTGTGGTTGGTCTAATGCCCATCCACCCAAAGGATGACCAATAAAAGAGCCAACAGCCCAGCATAAAGCGTTGATAGAAAAATAAACGCCGCGTTGATTTTTCGGGGCTAACTCAGTCACTAAAGAAGCAGCAGATGGGGTGTAAGAGACAATCGCCATAGCAAATACTCCCAATGCCAATATTACCCAAAGCAGATGATGAGATGGGACTGTAGTGCTAAACCAAATTAGTCCGAAACCAATTGCCCAGAAAATGGCGGAAACAGTGAGCGCGAGTGTGTGAGAGCAGCGTTTTAAAATGCTGGTGACAGGCAACTGAGAAATAATTGCGAACACTAGATGCCAAGCAAATAGTCCGCTAATGGTAGTTTCAGTAAATCCCTTGGCGGTACTTTCGACAAGGACAAAGTTTTTGAAGTAAAGCGGCAAGGTGCTGTGGATTTGAGAAATATAGATTGTGAAAAATATATTAACCGCGATGTAGACTAAAAAACGCCTATCTCTTAATACTGCCATCCAAGAAACAAAAAGTTCTGTTTTTTCAGATTCCTCTATCTGGTGTTCAGTTTCACTAATCCCTAAATAGACAACTCCAAAAAACACCATAAAAGAGATGGCATCAATCACAAATAACCAGCGATAACTCCCAATTATCGCAATCAAAAACCCAGCCAGCAGAATTCCGATCGCTAACCCAAGATTATCAGCTAGTCTGGCGATCGCAAAAGTTTCGCGGCGATTGTCAATTTGGCTAGCGTCAGCAACCACAGCTTCAGCCGCAGGCCAATAGAAACCTATGCCTAAACCGCTAATCAAGCTACCGATTACCAAAGACGTGAAATTATCGGTTGCAGCTAAAACTAGAGAAGCAATTGCTGAAATCGCCGTCGCTAGCAACAAAGTGCGGCGGCGTCCCCAATATTCAGAATCAGCCAAAGAACCACCCGCAATCCGCCCTACAATGCCGGAAATCGAGGCGCTACCCAAGGCTACCCCAACACTGGTTGCAGATAAACCAAGTTGATTAACAAAAAAGATGGGCGCATAAAACAGGGTACAGCCGGTACCAACTTCTGAGAGAAATCTACCAATTGCGAAAATCCAGACCTGGGGATGTATCGAGGGCAACCACGATGATAACTGCGATTGAGAAGCTAATTTCATGAGCTTAAATGTCATAGGTTGATGACATTTTTGTAATTCTTATCATTGGCTACTATTTTCCTCACTCATTCCACAGGGTTTCCACAGGGATTTTAGCAGTTTTCCACAGGTGCTATACGAGCTAATAGGCTTCTTGCTGTCTTACTGGGGATTGTTGATTACAAGTAGCAAAGAAGTTTAAAGACTGAGTTTTTGTAAAGTAAAGTAACAAAAAACTGGCTGAAATATTGATTATTTCGTTCGCATTTATTTTTTATACAATCGTTTTTAACATTTCGCAGCATTGACAAACCCACCCCCTCTTGGCGCACAATGATGCGGCTTGCTTTTATAAACCGTTCAATCGGCTGGCATCAAATGTGTAAAATATATTACTATCAAATGCAAGTGCAGATTGTCGGGATAGCGAAAGAGCGTGTAAAGCCCTAAATCGGTTTACCGCAAGCAAATTGTCCCTCTTGATTATCCTCATAGGAGGAAAATCTTATGAAATCAACGGTTAGCATCTTTACAGAAATTCCTGAAACACTCCACGAATCCTTAAAAAACTACTTAGAAACCCATCCTGATTGGGATGAAAACAGAGTGTTGACGGCGGCGCTATCATTGTTTTTACTCCAAAATGGAGATAGCGATCGCCGTGCTGCACGAGTCTATCTGGAAACTTTGTTTCACCACTCCTCAGTAGAAATGCCCTGTACCGACTCACCAGCAACAGCTAATTTACTAGACACTCCATAGGTACTGCTATGAAGGGCGTTATTCCCCTGTAAATGGGGCACGGCATACCGTGCCCCATTTACGGGATTTTAAGCTAATAGCGATCGGCAATATTACAATAAAAAAGATCGGTAAATTCCGATCGATAAAAAAGTTCTAATAGTTTCTCTTATTGCCAAAATTAGTTGGTAATAGAGCGGAATTTACCTTTGTTCTCAGTCTCCAACTGGAAATATCTATTTTGAGGCTGCCGCTTACCTGGCTTACAGCAACAGCTCAATGAGCAGCATTTCCAGACAGAGGCTAGAAACGGGCTTTTAAGGGGACTTTAGCTTCATTTGACTACCAATGCACAGCTATATACCCTATGAACTCCAATCTCAGCACCGTTATATCTACCAAAACGGTTAGATACCAAGAAATATTTTCCAGTGGACTCTCTCCCCTGCCCACTATTTTAAATAGATAAATAAATATCTCAAATAACTGTTTGGCGTGTATTTGAGGAATATCTACTTATTTTAATTGTCTAAATTTGTCTTTTACTAAAGAAATTCACTAATGGCTCCCCAAGAGTTAACAGTCAAGAGTTTTTAACTCTAGACTATAAACTCAGGACTTGCCTTCCAACTGCTGGGGGTGAGCAGCAGATTCAAACTTATAGCCTACGCCACGTACAGTTTGAATTAATGCTGGCTGACTAGCATCAATTTCAATCTTCTTGCGAATTTGGCCGATATGAACATCTACAACCCGCTGGTCGCCGACATATTCATAATCCCACACTTCTTGGATTAGTTCTGCCCGCCGCCAAACTCGGCCTGGATGACTAGCTAAAAAATGCAACAAGTCAAATTCCAGAGCAGTTAAGGGTACTGGTTGGTTATTAAGTGCTACCTCCCGTCGCACTGGGTCAATCATAAGTTTTTCAAATACCAAGCGTTTCTGCTCGGCAGTAGTTATCACTCGCTGACGCCTCAAAATAGCTCCGACTCTAACTTCTAGCTCTCCTAGTCCAAAAGGCTTGGTGAGATAGTCATCAGCACCTTTAGCAAAACCGCGAATCTTATCAGCTTCGTCAGCACGGCTAGTCAACATCAAAACAAAAACACCATTACGACTTTGCATCTCTTGGCAGAGGTTAAACCCTGTGACATCTGGTAAATTCACATCTAGAATCACCAAATCAGGGTTAAATTGCTCAAATAGATTTAAGGCTGTCTTTCCGTCTTCGGCAGCCTCCACCTGATAGTTCTGCTTAATCAAAAAGCGTTGGATTAAATTCCGAACCGCAGGGTCGTCGTCAACTACAAGAATCTTGGCAGGAGCCATGACCATTACTTTGCACAAAAATTCGTAAGATTAACAAGAGAGTTGCGTAAAAACGCAGTTGCCACTTTAGGACTAACTAAGAATCTACATGGCTACGGTATGACAATCCCGATTGTTCTAAAATAAATACTCTAATCAGGATTGTGGGCAATAAGAAGGCGAAACTTCTGTTAGCCAACAGTATATAAGCGCTCTGACTTGAACTGCAACCGTTCTTGATAGCAAGGCACCTTCTCGATCCTTGTTAGGTGGTAACTTAAAACGTTTCAATTTTAAATCGATATGTGGATATATACCACAAGCGATTATTCAGTATAATTAAAAAAAACTATTTTAGGGCACAGTAAGTTGCCAAATTTGAAACATTAAAGTTGATTTTTTCATAAAAACCATGACTTTTAGGTACTCTCCGTTCAAATTCTAGATTAGAGCCAGAATTAGACAACGACATGAGGGTATACACGGAGTTATAGTGATATGTTAAAGTGACTATAGTTGAAATTACAAAGTCGATCAAACTAACCCGTGCTACTATCCTGGTAGGGCATATAAATAGATCGAGACTTTAGTTTCGATCAAAATAAAACCTAAAGCTGTTTTTTCGATAAAAGACTGCCGCTGATTGAGGCTGAAGTAACAAACTCCCATGAGCGATCAAAATCCCTACGAAAAACTTGGGGTATCAGAAGAGGCTAGCTTCGATGAAATTCAGGATGCTCGTAATCGCCTATTCGAGCAACATAATGGCGATGCCAAGCATTTAGAAGTGATTGAAGCGGCTTACGATGCGATTTTAATGGATCGCTTACGGATGCGCCAGGAAGGTAAAATCAAAGTCCCTGAGCGAATACGGTTTCCAGAGTTGCGAGTGCAATCGCCTCCTAAAGAAAGTCCAACCCCTCGTGAGCAGTCACCTGCATGGCTGCAACGGATGCTTGATCAGCCAACGCCTGCGGATATACTCTTACCAGGAGCTTGGTTTCTCGGTTTGAGTTCTATTAGCCTGTTCTATCCAGAGGGGGGCGATCAGGTTTTGCAGTTAGCATTGGTGGTTGGCGTAGGCACTAGTATTTACTTTCTCAATCGCAAGGAAGGCAAATTTGGCCGAGCAGTTTTGTTCACCCTGGTCAGTTTAATAATTGGCCTAATCGCTGGGGGATTAGTTGCTAGCTGGCTCCTACCACAAATATCATTTATCAATCTGGAAACTAATCAGTTCTCTACTGTAGTGACGTTTATATTGTTGTGGTTGGTTAGTAGTTTTCTACGTTAAACCACCCCTGTAAGCAGGTTTCTATAAAGAAGACATGGTTTATGTATGTTCTTCTGAGATGAAAAAGTCAGGAGTCAGAATAGCTATTCTGACTCCTATTTTAATTTGCAACCTGAATTGGTTCTACAGAGCCTTTTTAGACAAGGTATTTAGGTTTTAGAACTATATCTACAGCAGCGCTGAAATCCTGAACAATTAAGTCGGGGTGGTAAAGTTCTAGTTGGGTGCGATCGCGAATCCCAGATTCTACAGCCATCACCTTAATACCATAATTTTTCGCAGCAGTGATGTCGGCTTCCGTATCTCCTACCATCCAGGTCTCAGTAGCTGGGGGCAGTTCTTTTAATGCCCTAGCCATTAACAAGGGCTTATCTTCAATATCACGAGTTTTAACATAGTCGTTACTCAAGCAATAACAACGATTTTCTGGGAAAAATCTCGCTAAATCGTGTTTTTTAAAGGCATAATCTAGTTCTCGAACTCGGCGCATAGTCATAACTGCCAAATCAATTCCAGCTTGTTGAATTTTTAACAGTGCATCCACAGCACCAGGTGCGAGAGTGTCATAGTTAAAATAAGGTTCTGTATGCACCGTTTGCCGCCTTAGTTGGGCGAATTCTTGAGCTTGGGCCTCGTCTAACCCAGAATTTAAGGCGATTTGTTTTTCAGGAACACGCGATCGCTTTAACTGCCAAAATTCCGCTTTCGGAAGTTCTTGCACTACTTGATCTGGGCGACGGGTTTTATCTAAGCAGAATTGATAAACACGGTAGTAACGTTCGGAAACATCAATAATTGGGCCGTCGAAGTCAGTAATAAGTCTTAGCATCGGCGGTAAAAGTTAATTTTTATTAAGTTTATCTCAGATGTATAGCTATTTTTTCAGGGTATTAAGTCTAGCTAAAGGTTTTTTGTAAACTCTTTTTAAGAAAGTATCGACGATGACCTGGAGGAAAATCTTCTAACTCTCCAAAAACTTCATACCCCAAGTGCTGATAAAATTCAGGAGCTTGGAAACTGTAAGTAAAAACATATACGTTTAAGCAGCCACGATTCACAGCTTCTTGTTCTGCCGCCAAAAGAAGTGCTTTTCCATATCCATCACCTCTTAACTCCTCTGCAATCCAGAGAGTACCGATATGAAGCCATCCCAAGCCGATAAAACCTTCCAAGCCACCCACTATATTTTCTTTTGAATCACGAAGCAATAGACACAGTGGCGTATATTGATAATCTCCAATCTTACTTATATTAAATTTATGAAGTTGCTTGTCTACAAAATCAACTTGTTTGGAGTCTGGTTGAATTTCAATTGAGATTTTGTACTCAGGCATCATTGCAAAGTACCGCGTTTGATTTGTTCGCTTTCAATGGCTTCAAATAAGGCGCGAAAGTTACCTTCGCCAAAACCTTGAGCTTGAAAACGGCGTTCAATAAACTCAAAGAAAAATGTCGGCTGTTCAAAAATGGGCTGGGTGAAAATTTGCAGTAATAAGGGTGCAGTATTGCCTCCCTCTAAAGAAGTATATTCTTGCCAGTCTACGAGAATTTCTTGTTGAGCGATCGCTTCTAGTTCTAGAGATGATAGTGTAATTCCTGGACGCTGTTTTAGTTGTGTGTAATAGCTTTGGGGAACCGAGAGTAAGGATAAACCACTGGCACGAAATTTAGCGATCGCATTCACAAGATTAGTCGTCCGCAAGGCAATATGTTGAATTCCTGGCCCCCGATTGACATCTAGAAATTCCTGAATTTGAGAATTCTTAGAAGCAGGTTCATTAATTGGCAATTGGACGCTACCGTTGCGCGAAACCATCACCTGGCTGTGTAAAGCAGAGCGATTGGTTTTAATTTTAAATGCCTGTTGGGGTTGAAAATCTAGAATGTTTTCGTACCAAGCCACAGCATTTTCCAATTCACCAACTGCCACGTTTAACACTATGTGATCTATGGCGGTAAAAGTGTTGTCACTTGTACTGAGCGTAGTCGAAGTATTTGTCATTTGTCCTTTGTCAAAAACCAATGACGGATGACTACTGACCAATGATCTTTCTATTAACGTATGAGTCAGTCCACCCCAGGCGGCAATTTTGCCACACTTGAGGGATGCCGTACCTATCTGGCGTTCCTGGATGGGTTGTAGGATTGTCGCACCGTATTTTTGAGCTAGTGCGATCGCGCCTTCAACATCTTCGACAGCAAAAGCGACATCTGCCACACCAGGTGGATATTGACGCAGAAATTCAGCTACTGGACTTGTAGGTAACAGAGGTGAAGATAGAAAAAAGCAGACACTACCATTTTTCACCACTTCTGTACAAGTGTGAAATGAACTGATGCGATCGGTTACTGCTTGAAAACCAAGATGGCGTACAAACCAATCTCGCCACACTTTGGCATCTTCTACATAGAAATGAACGTGATCAATTTTCATAGATATTGAAAATCAAGCATAACAGTTTATATATCTGTAAATTTTGCCTTTTTTGCTAGATTTTCACTTCTTTCCTAAGCAAGAATTATGTAAGCGTACTCCCACTCTAAAAGAATAAATGACTATCAGGTTGAATGTTAATTTCCATTGGCACAGCTTGCGGTTCGGCAGAAAGAGCAAAGAAAATCGCATTGGCAGCAGTTTCAGGACTGAGCATTTTTTTCCGGTCTACTTTTAGGTTGACGTTATCCCAAAAAGGAGAATCTACCCCACCAAAGTAGAATAGCGTGAACTTGATACCAAAACGCTTGAGTTCTTCTGCCATGCACTTGCTAAAACCGACAACACCAAACTTAGAAGCCGAATAAGCTGCCGCCATCCCCATCGAATGCTTGCCCAGAATTCCTACTACATTACAGATGTGACCAGACTTGCGCTTTTGCATTTCTTCAGCCGCCGCCTGAGTGGTGTAAAAGCTGCCTTTTAAGTTGACATCTAACATCTTGTCTAAATCAGCAGGTTCCAGGCTATTGTAGGGCTTGAGTATACCAGCGCCTGCTGTATTCACTAAAATATCAATTTGACCAAACTCAGCGATGGTCTTTTCTATCAAAGTATCTACCTGTTTGGGGTCAGTAATATCGGTGGGAACAGTCAAAACTTGTCCTGGTAAATCAGCAGCCAGAGTGGTTAAACGCACCGCATCTCTGGCAGCCAGTACCAACCGAACTCCGGTAGGCGCAAGTTTTTGTGTTAAAGCTGAACCAATACCACCAGTAGCACCGACAATAACAACAACTTTATTCTGCATCGTATTATTTACATTTCTTTACATCTCTGTACATAATACTGAATTATAGGCTCAGGTTATACGTAGACATCTAAAAAGTATCTATTCGGAGAATAGCGGCATTACCTCATATTCCTTGCCATTCATTTTTAATGTAAACGTGGGAGATGATTTTAGATATTTGGTAAAATTGGAACCTAATTTTAATTTTTTAATAATTGAATTAGGAGATTCTCCGGTTATTCTCCGTAACTCTGAGCCTAGTTTGGACACAGACACTTGAGTTTGGAGAGACTTTGTTTGTATATCTTGAATAATTTTTAATAATAATTTATCTAATGTTTTTTCATTAGGGATTTCCGCAGGATCTTCTTGAATTAATTGTGCAGATAAATTATTTATAATAGGGGTAATTTCATTTATAATAGGGGTAATTTCTTCAATTTCTGGTTGTTTATAATTAGATTTATTATTGATATTTGATCTTTCTTGAAACAAACTTGCAATCGTTGTTAACCTGTGTAATCGAGTATTGATTGAATCTTGTTCATTTTTAATTAAATCTTGAATTTGCTCAACTACTTTTTCTAAAGATGGAACTTCAGTTGCCATTGCTAAAGAATAATGAGTGAATTTGCCAGTATTCCGGTTTTCTATATGCAAAGTTTGCCCTTGTCTACGTACCCAATAGACAATTAATCCTTGGTTTTGGAGTTCATTACAGAGGTGAATTAAAATTCCATCGCTAGAACAGACTAATATTTCTTTAACAGTTGGATAAAAACGTACAATACAAGCACCGAAAGCAATCATTTTTGCATCAGCACTATCCTTACCTTCTGGCACATGGGCAAGTTGATAGCCACGGTTATATAGTTCAATATCTTGCTTTCCAATACTTGGATTTTTCCAGTTAGCAAATGCCATTTTAAATTGGAGAGGATACTTGCAGACACTAGCTAAAAATAATTCTGAATTAATATCTAATTTTAAGTTTTCTGCATCCAAAAGTAGAAGTGATATTCCTGTATCTAATTGATGTTTTATTTCAGGTTTTGGTTGAATCTTTTGGATAAATTGGCTGAAAGCAGCAGATTCTAACCAACTAGGCGATAATATTGTTTGCAGCAGTTGTTCAGCTAATGTCAAACTAAAAGAGCTAAGGCTTTTCTCTGTGATTTCTTCTTCGGGCAGGTTTTTTAATAAAGAAAGTTCCGTCGTTTCAGCCGTAGATACTTTAGTATATCCGTTGCTATTAGCAAGCAAGTCAGTTTCTAAGGAACGAGAGAATACAGATTCTAGGAATTGTTTACCACAATTTTTGCAGAGGTAATTCTGCTTGTCATTCCGACGACCATTTTTACGATATGAAGTAGATTCGCACCGGGGACATTTCATTTTATGATTCAGGTGGTCTAGAGCAAATACTTGTCTTTAAATATATAGTATAAAAAAATACTGTCAATATCAAATTACATTGCCTAACACCAGAAAAACTTAAAACAAGCGGAAATTCAATTTAACCCCTCATTTCCGCTTGCACTATGTATTAACCCTCTCAATAGCTAGAATTTAAAAAACACTTCAACTGACGCGAGCGAAAACATAGTCGCGGGTACGAGAATCCGCAGGGTTAGTAAAGATTTTATTGGTAGTACCAAATTCAACCATTTGAGTAATACGATTTTCATTACTATGAAAGAAAGCCGTAAAATCAGATAGGCGAGTAACTTGCTGCATATTGTGAGTAACAATCACAATTGTTAACTCAGAACGCAAGTTATGGATTAAATTCTCGATTTTCATACTACCCATAGGATCGAGACCTGAACAAGGCTCATCCATCAAAAGAACATTAGGCTTAACCGCTAAAGCGCGGGCAATACATAATCTTTGCTGTTGACCGCCAGAAAGCTCTAAAGCAGATTTGTGTAGTTTATTTTTCACTTCATCCCAAAGTTCGGCAGCTTTGATGGCAGATTCAACAATTCCATCTAATTCTACTTTCGGATGCCATCCAACTAACTTCACCCCATAAGCAACATTATCGTAAACGCTCATGGGAAAAAGATTTGGTTTGGGAAAAACCATACTAACTTGGCGACGTAAGCGATTGATGTTGACACGACGCTCATAAATACTCTGCCCAAAAAATTCTACTCTTCCTTCAACCTTTACTTCTGCTTCTAATTCACTCATGCGATTTAACGATTTAAGAAAAGTAGACTTCCCACAACCACTAGAACCAATAATTGCCGTGACTTGGTTTTGGTAAATATCCATTGACACGCCTTCAACTATCTTTTGAGTGTCGTAAGAGAAGCTGAAGTTTTTGACTCTGATGGCTGGAATTAGTTTACTCATATTCCTAAAACGTCTAAAACAAAACTTGATTAAGTAAAACAGTACAAATCAGCAATGCTGTTTCACCATGTTACTGCCAAAATGAGATATTCATGGAAATTACGTAGCTATACAGTAGTCATACAGCAAATAAAGTGTTATTAGATATTTGTATCAAGACTGTGTTCCAAAATTTATCTTTTACGGACTTTTTACACCCATCTTTTGCACCTTGACTTAGATAGCATCCTTTCTTATAAAAAAGGATTAGGTCTAGTTCGATTTGAGATAGCTAGGTAGAAATCAAAATATGAATATCATACAGCAGATTTAAATTTGGTGAGGTACGCAAGCAAAGTCTGTTAACCAGATATAAAGTGTATTTTACTCCGGAGTTCTGAATTCTGCTGTATATTTCTTATAGATAATGAGGAGTTATTTTTTTATAAAGATAAATTAGTAACTTTTTTAAACTACATTTTATGAGTATTTTATTGTGCAAGCTAGATCGACAAAAATCAATAAGTCATGTTTGAAAGTATCTTAACCGAAACGTCCTGAAATGTAGTCGCGGGTGCGGGGGTCTAATGGGTTGTTAAAGATTTGCTCTGTAGCGCCAAATTCAACCATTTGACCAATCCGACTTTCATCGGTACTAAAGAAAGCCGTAAAATCAGAGACGCGAGCGGCTTGCTGCATATTATGAGTAACGATCGCAATTGTCAACTCAGACTGTAAGCTATGAAGTAGTTCCTCAACTTTCATGGTGGCGATGGGGTCAAGAGCCGAGCAAGGTTCATCCATTAGCAGAACTTTCGGCTTGACTGCTAAGGCACGGGCAATACATAATCTTTGTTGCTGACCACCAGAAAGCCCTAAAGCTGATTTATCCAGCTTATCTTTGACTTCATCCCAAAGAGCAGCACTTTTGAGGGCTGATTCAACAATTTCATCTAATTCTAATTTTGAATACCTGCCTGCTATTCTTATACCGTAAGCAACATTTTCGTAAATGCTTATCCCAAAAGGATTTGGTTTTTGAAACACCATACCAATTTGGCGGCGTAATCGATTGATGTTGACACGACGATCGTAAATATTCTGACCAAAAAATTCTACATCTCCTTCAACTTTTACAGGGCCTTCTAATTCGCTAATGCGATTAAGAATTTTGATAAAGGTAGATTTACCACAACCACTAGGGCCAATAATTGCGGTTACTTGGTTCTGATAAATATCTATCGACACCTTTTCAATAGCTTTTGTTGTCCCATAGTAAAAGCTGATGTTTTTAACTTTGATAGCTGGAATTAGGTTACTCATACTTGCCCAAGGTGCGAAATAAAAATTTATAAAAACAGAATTCAGGAGTCAGATGAATATTATAGAATTCTCATTTTATTTTTCTCTGCCTAATAACTAAGCGAGAAAGAATACTGACACATAAAATTAAGCCGAGTAGAACTATAGAAGTAGTCCAGACTAATTGACTTTTCTGTGGATCGGGGTCGTTGTAGAGGTTAAAAATCAATACTGGTAAAGAAGCTGTAGGACTTAACAATCCTTCTGACCAATCTAGACTAAATAAAGCAGTAAAAATTAAGGGTGCTGTTTCACCAGCCGCACGAGCTACAGCTAATAAAATGCCTGTAGTAATTCCGGGGATTGCAGTAGTTACAACAATGCGAAAAGTAGTTTGGAAGCGAGTTCCGCCTAAAGCAGCAGAGGCAAGGCGTTGAGATGTGGGAATCAGCTTTAAAGATTCTTCTGTTGTCAGTATTATTACAGGTAGCATAATCACAGCTAAAGCAAAACCACCTGCGATCGCACTAAATCCTTTAGTTACCAAAACTATCACACCATAAGCAAACACGCCGACAACAATTGAAGGTACGCCTGTAAGAATACTAGTGACAAAGCGAACGATACTAGCAACTGGGTTAGTTTGACTAAATTCTGCTAAAAAAATTCCTGTCATGATCCCTGTGGGAATGCTGAAAATAGCACCAATTACCACCATGATTATGGTTCCCAAGATGGCATTGCCAAAGCCATTATCAATAACTGCTTTGACAAACATTTCTGATTTCAGCCCAGATATACCCCGGATGAAAATTTCCCACAAAATTGATAATAAAGGAACGAGTACTAGACCTGTAAGACCAAAGGCGATCGCAGTCATTAAGTATGTAAATATGACTCGCTTTTTTGGCAGAGGACTGCATAATTCTGCCGCCAAAGATTCATTTGTTTCTAACTGAACATAACCACTCATAAGTTTGAAAAAGTTTGATTGATAATTGTCTTTTTACACGGAGATATTTATAGGAGTTTCAAAGCGATATAGTGTTATTGATTTTTTCTGCCAACCCACTTCACCAATACTACAGCGCCAATATTTACAGTTAGAGTCAACCCAAACAAAATTAATGCTAAATAGCTTAAAGCACCTATATGCAATCCCGGTTCAGCTTCGGCAAATTCATTAGCTAATACAGAGGGAATTGTATAAGCTGGATCGAGTAAAGAAACGCTGATTTGAGCAGAGTTACCAATCACCATAGTTACAGCCATTGTTTCACCCAAAGCCCGTCCTAAAGCAAGCATTGCTGCACTTACTATTCCAGAAAATCCAGATGGTAGCAAGACTCGAAAAATTGTTTCCCAACGAGTACCACCCAAAGCCATAGATGCACTACGTAATTCTTTAGGGATAGCTATTAAGACATCACGACTAATTGCTGCCATTGTGGGCAAAATCATGATGGCGAGAATAATCCCAGCAGTCAACATATTAGTCCCAGAAGGATCTTCTGTATTAAATAGTGGTATCCATTTAAAAGTACTAGCTAACCACTTTTGTAGAGGTTCTAGAACTGGAATAAAGATAAAAATCGCCCATAAACCAATAATTACACTGGGAATTGCAGCAATTAATTCAACAACAAATGCTAGGGTGATTTGCAGCGATGTAGGTAAAAAATTTTCACTTGTGACTAAGGCTACTGCTATTCCCACTGGAACAGCGAATAAAATAGCGATCGCACTGCTTACTAAAGTTCCATAAATATAGGGTAATGCAGCAAAAATCTGATTACCTGTATCCCAATCTTGTCCCCACAAAAACCCCATTCCAAACTGCTTAATGGCTGGTAGAGCTTCGTGTAAAATTACCCAACTCATCAACAATAGTACTGCAACGGTAATTACGGCAAAAAAGTATACTAGCCGTGTAAAACCTTGGTCAAACCAAAAATTTATACCGCTAGTAGTAGTTAGATCGAAATTTTCATCGCCTAGATTTGAATTATCTGATAAATTTGCCATTTCAAATTAATAAAACAGATTTTTCTTACTAGTAGAGCAAGTTATTAACTCAGTCTATTAAGGGATAAAAGTAATAAAATAATCCTTCTACCCTTAAAAAGGGGGCTTTTAAAATACCCCTCTTTTTAAGGGAATTGGGGGACTCTTGTGAGTAAGTCCTAAAAATTACAAATTAAGGCTTGACAGAGCTATTCACTGTCTGAAGAACTCGATTTGCTACATTAGATGGAATTTTGGTGTAGTTAAGGTCATCGTTATACTGTTGACCGTCTTTCAATACCCAATTAATCCATTTCTTAATTGCATCAGCTTTAGCAGCATTAGCATACTGTTTGTAAACCATCATCCAAGTAAGACCGACAATGGGATAACCTTGTCCTGGATCTCCTATAAAAACGCGGTAGTTGTCTGGGAAAGTGACAGTTGATAAAGCTGCATTCGCAGATTCTAAAGAAGGAGCAACAAATTCTCCGTTCTTATTTTGTACTAATGCTGATTTCAGCTTATTTTGGACAGCGTAGCTATATTCAACATAACCAATAGAACCAGGAGTACGAGCTACTATAGCAGCTACCCCCGGATTCCCTTTGCCTTTGAGGACATTTGGCAGGTTCCAATTTGGAGCGGTGTTAGTTCCAACTCTGCCTTTAAAATAACCGCTGATGGCACTCAAGTGATTCGTAAAAATGAAAGTTGTACCGCTACCATCGGCACGAACAGCAAATTTAATTGTTTGATTTGGTAGATTAGCGCCTGGATTATCAGCTTTAATTTTCGCGTCATTCCATTTGGTAATTTGACCTGAATAAATTGCTGGTAGTGTCGCGCGGGATAATTTGAGATTGTTAACGCCTGGAAGATTGTAAACAACAGAAACAGCACCGCCTGCTGTCGGTACTAAGATTGCACCATTCTTGACTTTAGCGATTTCATCATCTTTCATTGCAGCATCACTACCACCAAAGTCAACGGTTCCAGCGATAACTTGACGAATACCACCACCACTACCAATTGCTTGGTAGTTAATTTTTAAGTCTGGATATTTCTTCTTCACTTCACGAGCATAGCGTTCGTAAAGCGGAGCCGGGAAAGTCGCTCCTGCACCATTGAGAGTTTCAGCTTGTGCGATCGCACCAAAAAATGGGCTAAGTGCGACAGAAGTTGTCACCATTGAAGTAGCAACGACACGATTCAATATGGCGGTCGAAAAAATCATATTATCTCTGATTCAAGAGTATGTTACTGCTGTAATTCCAATCTTAAATAGGCTACATTTTGTATGGTTAAAGCTTATTTAACAATTGATAAGCAACAAATTAAGATATGTTTAAATATTAAATTAATTTTTTCTTATTGATTTTGCTTGAATATATTGTTTGATTACAAATTAATGAAGACTTCAACTTTAATTGAAATAATTAAAAGTGAGTAAATCATGCAATCTAAAAATTATCATTTCAGTAAAAAAGAGATAAACACAGATGTTTATTGGTGAGTCCCTGTAATTGTGCATCTAAACAGAATCAGGATTTTGAGGATTTTGCCCTTCATCGTATCGCTCTTCTTGAGAAGGATGTCTTACGCAGTCACTTTATTATTTTATGTTTGCTTGCGTTTACAATACAGCATTAAAAGTATAAATAATCCTATTCCTGCCAAATATTTAATTGCATCGGGTACGATAGGATTAGGGGAGAAAAAACCTTCGATCGCACCAGCAATAATCAACATTGGTACAATCCCAAATACTAACTGTACTGCCTGATAACCATAGAATTTCAGTGCATCTCCACGGCGATATTTACCAGGAAATAAAATTGCTCTTGCTAATAAAAATCCGGCGCCCCCGGCAAAAAAGATCGCGGGTAATTCCAAGGAACCATGCGGAAATACAAAAGCCCAAAAAGGATAAGCCAAATTATTTTGACCAACTAAAGTGCTAACAGCACCAATTAATAAACCATTAAATACCATCAAATAGGCTGTGTATGCTCCACCTGTTATACCACCAGCGACAGCCCCAAAAGATACCGACAAATTATTGATTGCGATGCCGCTGGATGCCAGAGGTTCAACACCAACAATTGAACCCATCCATAATTTATGCTCATCTCGTACCTTGGTAATCAAGCTCTCAGGTACGATTAAAGGCATAAAGCTGGGGTTTTGCCAAGAATACCACCAAGCCACTAGTGCGCCTAGTAGAAATAGCGCCGTTGCCACAGCAATGTATACAAATGTTTTCTGGACTACAGATGGTAATCCCCAACGATAAAATTCTAGGATTGCCTGCCATTCTTGTCGCCGCGAACCTTGGTAAATCTGCGTATAAGCACGAGTTGTTAAAGATTGTAAACTTTGGATTAAAGTATTGCCGATTTGCTGAGTGCGGGCACGCGCCAAATCTGCCGCCACTGAACGATACAAACTCGCTAACTCTCTAATTTCTGCTGCCCGTAAGGACTTTAACCCTTTTTTTTCTATCTGCCTTAACAGGGCATCCAAACGCTGCCAATTCGGTTCTCGTCGTGCAATCCAACGTTGAATATTCATGAATTTTGGGAACACTGAGTTTAACTTAGCTTAAGATAGCCTCAAATTCATCTCCGTAATTTCAAGGGAAATTTAGCATTATGTCTGAAAACTTTGGATCTTCCGGCCAGATACAACCACTGAGTATCGGTAACGTTGTCAGTGCTGCGGTACGGTTGTATCGTTCTCATTTGAAGACTTATCTTAATCTGGCTGCGATCGCGCACTTGTGGATTCTAGTTCCTGTGTATGGTTGGGCAAAATATGCAGCCATCTCTGGACTAATTTCACGCTTGGCTTTTGGAGAATTGATTTACCAGCCTGAAGGTGTTCAAACTGCCCGCAGCCATATTAATCCACGCCTTTGGTCATTTTTAAGAGTTGGTTTGCAAGTAGGTATATCTTTACTGATAATTTATATTGGACTAGCGATCGTGGGCGGTGTACTAGCTGGCTTGATCGGAGTAGCATTAGGAGGAATATTAGGTACTTCAGGCATTATAGCCATAACCACATTGGCAATAATTGTAACGGCAGGCATTATATTGTTAGGACTAACCTGGTTCTACTCTCGTTGGATAGTAGCTGAAGTACCTTTAGCAGTTGAGGAAAATATCAATGGTGGCGAAAGTGTTGCCAGAAGTTGGGATCTAACTAAAGCCTCAGTATTTCGCATTCAAGGCATTGTTTTAGTTGCTTTTATCGTTACATTGCCGTTGGTGTTTGTATTAAACTATATACCTAGTTTATTCCTGATCAGGCTTGAGCCTGGTACTGCTATTTACTCGATTGTGTATATTATTTCTTTGATTGGAAGCTTGATCGGTGGAGTTTTAGTCATGCCATTCTGGCAAGCACTAAAAGCTGTTTTATACTTAGACTTGCGTAGTCGGCGTGAAGGTCTAGGTTTACAATTACGAGAACCTCCCTCGCAAGATTTTCGTTAACCCAATACTTTAATCCAACTCTATTAATTTTGAATTAGTTATATGCGCTTTTTTAATCGCATCACATTCCAGACTCCAGAAAGTGTAGAGTTGGAATTCACTCTAGCAGGAATCGGAAATCGAGCTTTGGCACTCCTGATTGACTATACAGTGTTGGGTGTAACTTTACTTCTGTTTGTCCTTACTTGGAGTGTCTTCTCGATACAGTTGTTAAATTTTGTTGAATACTTTTTTAAAAATTTACCAAGTTTAGATATTTGGCTGTTCGCAATTTTCTTCATTATCGCCTTTGCAATTTACATCGGCTATTTTGTATTTTTTGAAACCTTATGGTTTGGGCAAACCCCTGGTAAACGGGTTGCTAAAATTCGTGTAGTTCGAGATGATGGTAGACTGATCGGGTTACAACAATCAACGCTACGTGCTTTATTGCGCCCCTTTGATGAAACTTTATTTATTGGCGCTTTTTTAATTATGTTGGGTAGCCGCGAAAAGCGCTTAGGTGATTTGGCTGCTGGCACAATTGTCATTCAAGCCCAAACACCCACTGCATCTGCCAGATTGATAATTTCAGAACAGGCAAAAGGACTTTACGAACAGTTAATTGAAATTGCTGATTTATCGCAATTGATGCCAGATGATTTTGCTGTGATTCGTGAGTATTTACAGCGACGTGGTGCAATGTCATTAAAGGCAAGAGCATCACTATCTCTAAAGCTAGCCGAGCAAGTTCAAGCTATTATTAATTTAGAAAAATTGCCAGAAGCTATTACGCCTGATGTTTTTTTAGAAGCAATTTACCTTGGTTATCAACAACCGAAATTTTAAGCTAATTAATAATCAGTAGTCAGTAGTCAGTGAGTGTGAACTACTAACTACTAACTAATTACTAATTACTTAAAAATCTAAAATCGGCCAGTCTGGTTCACGATAATAGCGTGTCATGTTGTCAAACTTTCGCAATTCAACGCGATCAATCAAAAATTCTGGCAGATTAAACAGCCATTTTTCGTTCAATTGAGAAAGCATTGTGCTGAAGTTTGCGCGATCTAAGTCAGATGAAACCTCCCCAAAATAGGCTAACGTAATATGGGCTGTGAAGTGATAATGCTGCTCAATACCCAAGGCAATTAACTTGGGATTTTGATAAATTGTTCGACGAAATTTAATAATTTCCTCGTAGCAGCGTTCATCTTGAGGTACTAAACACACGGCTACAGCTCTTGGCATCAGTATCAGTCCCAGCATTTGCCATTTAATCGGATGACTCCCGTTTGTCATCAATTGTTGATATTGCTGGAATATTTCGGCTAAACAAGAGTGTAACTCCTCGTCAAATTTGGAATTTTTTTCGTAGGCATCAAGGTAAGCATTGTCCCAAATTAAATCCGCTAAAGTCAGATGGAAGCTAGCAGGAGGTACAGGTACAATCAAATTACGGTTTACAGGCAACTGCAAAAGTTCCTGTTGGTAAGTCTGTAATTTGGCATAGAAAGCAGAGTTTGGTGATTCTTCTTCTGCCGGCGGGGTAATTAGCGTATAGCCAGGAAAGGATACTGCTTGTCTCAACCCAGAATGTGGCTGAAACTTAGAAGATTCCTGAATATGCTGGGCTTGGGATCTGTAGGCTTCTGGCAGCGTCAGTCGTGCTAACCGATTTAAGTAAGTTTGATAGTTGTCGTCCAATCTTCATAGCCTCACGCTCTCACTTGATAGATTTTAGGGAAAATTACCTTGATTAACAGAATGATTTCAAAAGTATTTAATTTTTGGGAGTGGGGAGATGAGGAAGCAGGGGAGAAGTTGCAGTAAGTTTTCCTCTTTGCACCTGTGCCTTTTGTGTTCAATGCCCCTCAATAGTGCCGAGTTATGTTAGCGGTAACGGGGCGTTTAGCCCGTGCTGAGTTCTGAGTAAAGAAGTCAGATACCCTACTCAGCACCCGGAATTGTTTTGCCCAATGCCCGATTCTCCATCTACTAAGAGGTTTATCTATGCCAATCTATGTTTACTGGGGTGAAGATGATTTTGCGATGGAAAAGGCGATCGCACTTTTGCGCGATCGCGTCCTCGATCCCCAATGGACAAGTTTTAACTACACTGCATTCTCCCCAGATCAAGCTGATGCTGCTATCCAGGGGTTAAATCAGGTGATGACGCCTACTTTTGGCGCTGGTGGGCGCTTGGTATGGCTGATAAACACTACTCTGTGTCAGCACTGTCCAGAGAATGTGTTGGCAGAATTGGGGCGATCGCTAAGAGTCATTCCCGAAAACTCATTTTTATTGCTCACCAGCCGCAATAAGCCAGATGAACGCCTCAAATCCACGAAATTGTTAAAACAGTTTGCTACCGAATTCCGAGAATTTCCCCTCATCCCCCCTTGGAAAACAGAATTACTGGTGCAATCTGTTAATCAAGCAGCTCAGACAGTAGGCGTGAAACTGACTGCCAATACTTCCCATCTGTTGGCAGAATCTGTAGGCAATGATACACGGCTTCTTTACAATGAGTTAGAGAAATTACGGCTATATGTCCAAGGTAGCAATAAGCCTTTAGACATAGATACTGTTACGAAGTTAGTAAGAAATACTACTCAAAATAGCTTACAATTAGCAGCAGCAATTAGAACAGGAGATACAGCTAAAGCTTTGACAACACTGGCAGATTTGAGCAATGCTTCCGAGCCGGGATTACGGATAGTTGCGACGCTGATTGGACAATTTCGCACCTGGCTGTGGGTAAAGATTATGATAGAAAGTGGGGAACGGAATCAATCAGCGATCGCTAATGCTGCTGATATCGGTAATCCCAAACGGATTTACTTCTTACAGCAAGAAATCAAGCTGCTTTCTGTGCAACAGTTAATCTCTTGCTTACCCCTACTGCTGGAATTAGAGGTTAGCCTCAAGCAAGGAGCATCAGAAATATCAACTCTCCAGACTAAAGTAATCGAACTTTGTCAAGTATGCCGAGGAAATTGACAGTCAAATATAAAAGCTTTATGTATTTAGCAGTTCCTGGAACTTCCAACTCCGAAAATAATTCAAAGTTCTTATAATATCCCTGATGTAGTTTCGTGTCACACACTATATGAAAAAAATTTCTGATTTATCTTCTCGAACTGGCCGAAAGCGAACCCTTTCGCGATCGTTATGTTTCGGCGCGATCGCTACTGTGGGTGTGATTTTCAACGCTTTTTCATTGAGTTCCAAAGCTGATGCTCAAACTCCATCACCAATAGTTAACAATACGGAAATTAACAGTTACGCTCAAGCCGTACTAGCAATGGAGCCAGCCCGTCAAAATGCCTTTGAAGAAATTAAAAAACTTATTGGTAATGGAGAAATTCCCAATATTGTCTGCAACGATTCCAATAGTATAAATGGTCTTCCAAAGAAGGCTCAAGATATTGCAGTGAACTACTGTACCCACGCTCAAAAAATTGTTGAAGATAATGGTTTAAAATTTGAACAGTTCAACAAAATTACTATAGAACTACAAAATAATACTATCTTAAAAAGTCAGGTTTACAATACGCTATTACGCCTGCAACAACCTCCTGAGTCTCGGTAAGTAGAAGGACTACTTAAATCCAATCACATAGTAAGGAAGTGGTTAACTACTATGGAAATCATACTAATTATTTAGGACATTATCGCAGTCCTATTTGATTCATGAAAAATATAGATAAGGAAACGAACCACCTTCTGTAGGAGACACTATGTAAACGTGAGTTCGATGAACCTCTCCCTCCCAGCCTCCCTCTCCGAAACGGAAAGGGAGGAGCAACGAAAAATTCAGCTTTTTGCTCCCCTCTCCGTGTCGGAGAGGGGTTGGGGGAGAGGTCAAATAAGACTTGTCGAACTCACGTTATGTTAATGCGTAGCGTCTCCTACAGAAAGAAGCAAAGGGAAGAAAGAGATATATAATTTTCACAAATGATTTAGGAGAGGGGTGGCGGCAGAGGGGCAAAAGAGCCGAGGTGGGTATTCTTAAGTGGTAGTTTGACGGTAAACGTCGCTCCTTGTTCTTTGCCTGGGCTATCTGCATGGACAGTACCGCCATGTAATTCTACTAAATGACGGACGATCGCTAATCCTAGTCCTAATCCACCATAAATTCTAGTGCTAGAACTATCAGCTTGACGAAAGCGATCAAAAACGTAAGGAAGAAAATTAGGACTGATACCAATGCCTGTATCAATCACTTGAATTTGGGTATATTTATCCGTTGTCTGTTGTTTTTCTTGTCCACTAACTACTGACAATTGCACCTCTACCCTTCCGCCAACGGGTGTGAATTTGATGGCATTGGATAGCAGATTCCAAATGATTTGTTGCAAGCGCTCGCAATCCCCGGAAACTAAAAATTGAGAATTGTCGCCCAGCTTGCTGTCCTTTGAGTGTTGATTGGTTTGGGATTGTGCTTTTGGAAATTCGAGATTTTCGTGATGAACTCCTAATTCCCAATCTGAATTTGGCATTTCTTTTGAGGGAATCAGGGAAAATCTCAAATCAATTTCCTTGGATTGGGCGGCTAAACTAACAGTCTTGATGGCTGACTCAATGATCGGAACTAAATTACAAGTACGGACATTTAGGTGTAACTTGCCTCTAATCATCCGCGATATATCCAGCAAGTCTTCAATTAGCTGGGTTTGCGCTTTGGCGTTGCGTTCAATTGTCTCCGTAGCTCTAGCCATTTGGCTATCACTGAGCTTGCTTCGTTGCAGTAATTGCGCCCAACCAAGGATGGCATTGAGGGGCGATCGCAATTCGTGGGATAGTATCCCTAAAAACTCATCCTTCATCCGGTTGGCTTCTTGCAACTGCTCAGTTTGTTGTTGTAAAGAAGCAATTAAACTAGTCCGTTCCATTGCGATCGCTATTTGGTCGCATACTGCTTGCATCATCCCTTTTTGATTGTCGGTGAAGCTTAACCGAGTGCGACTGCCAAAAGAAAGAGTACCCAATAGCCGTCCTTGGGCAATTAATGGGTATGAATAATAAGCTGTAATTCCTAAAGAACGAATCAATGCTGTTTTCGGGTCAATTGATTGCTGCACATTCTCTAGAGCAATTGCACAACGCTTCTGGGCGACAGTCCCACAAACCGCTTCACCAAATTCCAAGGACTCGATTTGGTTTGCCAGTTCTGGGGAAAAGCCGCTGTAAGACTCTAGCCGCATTACCTGAGAGTTATCCACAACCAAATAGTTAAAGTAAATATCTAAACCAATTTGATCTGAGAGTTTTTGGTAGACGCTATCGATTAATGCTATTGGTTGCTGACTCGATAATAAATCGTTGGCTGTGTCAAATAGTAGCTTTAGCCTTTTGTAACTTAATGAGAGGGCTTTTTGTGCAGCCTTGAGGTTGCTGATTTCTTGGAACACTAAGATACAGGTAGCCGGATGACCGTGCATTGCTGGCAAGGTATCGGCAAATACTAGTAGAGAGCGCACACCAGCGGGAGTGTGCCAGTCCACCTCCAATCCATTCAGGCGTTCGCCACGGGCAACCCGCACTCCTGGCATCAGTTCATTGGGGATGCGATCGCCAGCGGCATCTGTATAGTAGTAAACTGTATGATAATCTTCAGCGGCTATACCTTTGGGAAATTCGCCCCCAGCTAATTCGTCAGCAGAGCGATTGGCAAAAGTTACCCGCGCCGTTCCTGGTTCGATAAACAGCAATGGTCTTGGCATCAGATTTAACACATCCTCTAGCCATTTTTGCTGTTTTAAAAGTACTTCCTCTGCTTGTTTGCGCTCCGTAATATCTAAAAATGCGCCAACGCTGCCTCTGGTTTTACCCTCTTCGTCAAACAAGGGTGCAACGTACTGCAACAAGTTGACGATTTTGCCATTTTCATGGACGACATCAAGTTCACAATCTAGAACTTCGACACCATGAGCAGCAGAGTACTGCATTGGGAGTTCTTCCGTTGACAGTTCCCTTCCCTGGCGATAGATTTTAAAGCTTGTTGGTCTTTCGTCCAAGTCAGCACTGAGGGAGGCATTTATATCTGACGATATCCCCAATTGGTTGGCAAATGAAGGGTTTACCTTAATATTTTGGCATTTTGGATCTTCGGCAATGCCTATTCCAATGGGAATTACCTCTAACAAGGTTTGTAATTCAGTAATCCGGCGCTGTAGATCCCTGTTTAGCTGTAAGATTTGTTCTTGGGTCTGCTTTTGCTCGCTGATGTCGCGACTCACAGTTGCTAAGGCAATTGGCTGACCTGTTTTGTTATCTATAACAGTGAAGATGTTGTAATCAACTGGTATCGGTTGGCCTGTTTGGAGATGCTGGAAGCAGAATTCACCCTGCCAGCGCCCTTCTGATAGTACAATCGGCAGTATATATTCTTGAAAATAGCCTTTGTCTTTGGGCATGAAGTAATCTAATACTGCTTTTTGCTTCACTTCATTCAGGTTGGCAAACCCCACCAACTTTTGACCTGCATCATTTATGTAGAGTAATTGACCCTCAAGGGTGGCAATGCCGATAAAGTCAGAGCTATTTTCTACCAGCAATGCTAATTTTTGTTGTTCTGCTTCTGCTTGTTTGCGTTCGCTCAAATCGAGGATAAAGGCTACTGACTCTTCGCGGTTTTCTCCTAGCAGCACGTAACCAACTAAAACTGGGATACGGCTACCATCTTTGCGAATATATTCTTTCTCGTAAGGCGTACAAGCAGCGTTTGTATTTCCCTTTGCTTCGGCGACACCTTGCTCATCCAAGTATAAATACTCTGGTGGTGTGATATTGCGCCAACTTAACTTACCTGCTGACAAATCCTCCTGCGTGTAACCAATCATCCTCAGAAATTCGTCGTTTGCCTGTTGGATACCGCCATACACATCGCTAAAGAGAATACCGATGACGTTAGAATCTACAAAACTCCCTAGTTTCACTTCATGGGTTCTCAGTGCTTCTTGAGCAAGGTCGCGTTGATAGCTGAGGCGTTCAATAACCCTGGCACTTTGCCAAATCAAAATAGTAAAAATTACAATCACAACGATCGCAAACACCGATACTGCAAATGCCGGATCGTATTGTCCTGCTCGTTGACCTTCGACAATTACCCATCCCAATATAAAAGGTACTGCGATCGCGGCAACTAGTAAACGACGTGCAAGTAAGCCGCCGTAACTATCACTTGTAACTACCCTCATTAAGCCATGTTCTGCCCGCGCCCACAGAATACCTAAACTTAGTAAGAGGAACAACACCGCTGTGTGTAACGCCATTGATGTTGTATAGGGGGCAAGTCCGTAGAGAACTTTTACTTTGTAGGCATAGCCCATTAGCGCCTGAAAGGAAATTAAAGTAGCAATCAGAGCAATAATTTGGGCATACCAATAACTGCGGTAGGTTTTTAGATAAATCAGAATCTGTAGGGCAACACTGACCAGGATAAAGTTCACTGCTGTGTTCGCTCCCATTCGCCCTGGATGCGATGTCGCTATACTAGTTTGCGAATCACGGAACACCAACTCATCAATGCCAAGATTCCAGCCAAACAGATATTCACAAAGGGTAAGCGCTGCAATTATGGTGACAGCTATTGCACAGACCTGGGACATTAGAAGAGTAAGTACGGGCAAAGAGGCTGTGGAACTATGCGGGTAATTTTGAATTGTTCTTTCTCCCCTACTCCCCTGCTCCCCTGCCCCCCCGCTCCCCTGCCCCCCTGCTGTTAAAAATAGCCACAGTGACAAACCACACAACACAAAACAAAGCGCTGTGTTGACTTTCATTGTGGCAGGACTACCAGGGAAGCCGCGCTTAAGAACTTCAATGCTAAGACACCAGCCAACTAATACCAAGCTACCAACAAAAACAGCGATCGCACTTGCGACTCTTGCCACAAGTGCATTTGTAGAGATGTCTAATCTATCTTGCAGTCGCAAGCGGTTAATATTTAACATTGAGTGTTCTCTAACCGCATCTATCTAGCGTTGTAAATTTACGTATTTCTTACGAGCTAATCATTGATGTTCTTTGTATTGTAGATTACACTTTGGCTGATTTCTCATCTACCTCTATGCATATTTTTTTTGCATAATTTGAAGTAGGAAGTAATGGTGGCTCAAAAACCACCTTTGCGAGTATTTCAGAATTGCAGAGCATGTGGCTTACCATCATCTTGAAAGCGTTGCTCTCCAACACCTACAAGTTCTACAATCACTTCTCGCAGTGGAGGTGTCCACTTTCCAAGTCTTGCTGCAATTTCCACTACTGTTTGGCTTGCCTGAGTAAATACACGGATGTTAGTTATTGAGTAGTTATTATCTTGATACTTGCTGGTCTGTCCATCATCTTCAAATAACTGATATTCATTGTTACCAGCCCATATTCGTAACCGTAGCTCGTCGAGTCGCGATTCATCAACGTATTGGCTAACAGGTTGCATAGGAACGATCGCACCGCTACGGACATACAGTGGCATTCTTTCTAATGGTGCATGAGCAAGAATGTGAATTGGGCCTTCATAGCGATCGCCACTCCACCAATCATACCAAGTGCCAGCGGGTAAGTAGACAGCTCGATGCTCAACTCCAGGGCGGTAAATTGGTGCAGCCATCAGCGATGCACCTAGCAATACTTGATCGTAGAGGCTATAGGTTTTCGGATCGTTGGGGAAGTGGTATAATAATGGTCTTAAAATTGGTGCGCCCGTTGTTGCCGCTTCCCAGAAAAGACTATAAATATAGGGAAGTAATTGATAACGTAGATTAATGTATTCTCGACAGATATTTTCAACGCGATCGCCAAATACCCAAGGTTCATGACGAGCAGTAGACATTGCCGAGTGACCGCGCATCAATGGGTAAAGCATTCCTACCTGCATCCACCGAGCGAATAATTCAGCTGTGGCGTTACCAGCAAACCCGCCAATATCGCAACCCACAAACCCTACACCCGAAAGTCCCATATTACAAAGCATCGGCAGAGACATTTCTAAATGCTCCCACAACGATTGGTTATCTCCCATCCATACAGAAGACCAGCGTTGCACACCAGCATAACCCGATCGCGTTAACACAAAAGATCGCTGTGAACTTCGATGCCGTTTCAACCCTTCATAACAAGCTTTAGCCATCATCAACCCATACAAGTTATGCACTTCTGTATGAGTAGACGCAGGTAAATTCTCCCCTGCCCCTCTGCTCCCCAGCCCCTCTGCCCCTCTGCTCCCCAGCCCCTCTGCTCCCCTTCCCCCCTGCGGTGCATCTAGGGGAAACCAAATCTTTTCACCATCATCGCCGAAAGGGCGATCGTTTATGGCGGGTTCATTCATATCATTCCAAATTCCTGCCACACCAATATCAGTTAGGCTTTTGTGTAAATCAGCCCACCAGTTACTCACATCAGGACGTAAAAAATCAGGAAAAACAGCCTTCTCAGGCCAAACATAGCCGTGGAACAACGTACCATCAGCTTTACGTACAAAATAGTCGTTTTCTATCCCTTGGTCAAAAACGTGATAATTACCTTCTGGTTCATACTTCACGCCAGGATCAATAATTGTGACTGTTTTGAAACCATCCTCTGCTAAATCACTAATCAGTTTTGCCGCATTGGGGAAACGTTGAGGACTCCAAGTAAACACTCGATAGCCCCGCATATAATCAATATCCAAGTGAATAACATCGCAGGGAATGCGGCGTTGACGAAATTCCTTTGCTAATTCCCGCACAACGTTTTCTGATTCGTAACTCCAACGGCATTGATGATAACCTAGCGCCCATTTCGGCGGTAATGGCATTCTCCCAGTTAGCTGAGTGTAAGTCTCCAGGATTTGGGCTGGTTCAGGGCCGTAGATAATGTAATAATCCAATTCACCGCCACGAGTTTCCATCTTCCAAATACCTGGTTGTTCAGCACCGATATCGAACTGACTCCAAAAAGTGGTGTTGAAAAAGATGCCATAGCTTACCTGCGGACGCAAAGCCATAAAAAATGGAATTGCCTGGTACATTTCATCAGTCAGTGAATCATAATCTAAGGCATCCGTTGTCCAGTTAGTTTTTACTTCGCTGAGTTTATCCAGAAAGCCTGTACGTTCGCCAAAGCCATAGAAATGTTCATCGGCTGCAATTTCTTTCCACCCGGCAACTGCGCCCATCCGCCAACCCATCCCCATATCCGCATCTTGGGCGAAGGGACGATTAGCTTTGTCAAAACAGGCGATGCGACACTTTTCCCGCTGAACGCACACACGAATCTGTTCTGTTTCAATTTCTACCGTTGCTTCAGTTTCCCGTACTGCAAAAGGTGTTATTGCCCATTCTGTACCATCCAACGTTACTGCCCAAGAGCGACGAGGCATAAATTCCCCAGTTGGTGCGAAACGCACGCGGATTAAATTTGGAGTAAGTACGCTGATAGTCAGGCGTGAGTCGCCACAGTCAAAATTAACAATATTATTTTCCCAGCTTACAGCTTTTACATTGCTAACAGTTGTCCAAGCTTGGTTTGTGGTGGGTAATTTTCCGAAATATTGCGGCATATCAGTTATTTAGCAGGTAAACACTTATCCGCATTCATGATTACAGAGATACTCACCCTCAAACTCTTTCTTTCGCTAGAAGTTGCTGAAAAATGAGCAGATATTTTTTACCAAAATTGTTTTTATAATGTACAAATTTGTGCATTGGTCTTTCAATCCGCGATAAATATCAAAGTTAAAATTGCATAATTTAAACAATTTTCTGGAATAGGCTAATGTAGTAATGTAGATTATTTACTGTAGTACATAAGGAGGACGAACTATGACTGAATTACTAGCAGTCCGGGTTACTTTGACCATCTCAACTCAAAGAACGCAAGGCCCAGAGATTCTGTTCAGTCCTCTTTTCTACAGGAATGAAAACTAGAATTCACAGACATTCTGGTGCGGGGTGTTCTCCTGCATAGAAGTGTCTTCCTCTGTGGAACCTTGTGCAAAACAAGTAGCACACATCGAGGAAACATCAATGAATTTGGATTATTTAGGCTGGAGTGACTTTTTTGCTCGCAGCTTTGAACCCTATCGCTTACAAGGATTTAGCGTTGGTAGGGTTGCTATTGAATACAGAAATACTTACACCCTCTATAGCGAACAAGGGGAACTTTCAGCAGAAGTTTCAGGTAAATTGCGGCATCGTGCTTCTCAACCACAAGATTTTCCCGCCGTTGGAGATTGGGTTGCGATCAGTGTTAGAGAATCTGAAGGACGAGCCACTATCAACGAGATTTTACCCAGGAAAAGCAAATTTTCTCGCAAGACAGTAGGTAGTAAAACAGAAGAACAAATTGTTGCAGCAAATATTGATACAGTCTTCTTAGTCTCAGGGCTGGATGGCGATTTTAACCCAAGAAGAGTTGAGCGTTATCTGATTCTGGCTTGGGAAAGTGGTGCAAATCCAGTAATTGTGTTAAACAAAGCAGATTTGTGCAATTCTCTAGAAGAGTATTTAACCCAAGTAGAAACAGTTGCTTTGGGTGTACCAATTGTAGTTTTAAGTGCCACCAATCATCAAGGATTGGATGCCTTAAAACCTTACTTGCAACTAGGACAAACAGTTGCTTTGTTAGGGTCTTCTGGTGTTGGTAAATCCACCATCACTAACCAACTGCAAGGTGCATCTGTCCAAGTTGTGCAACCAGTACGGCAAGGTGATGACCGAGGTAGACACACAACAACTAATCGTGAGTTGATTTTGCTCTCTACTGGCGGATTAATTATTGATACTCCAGGAATGCGGGAAATCCAAATTTGGGCAGGTGACGAAGGTTTGCAAGAAACTTTTGCAGACATCGAAACCTTGGCGCAAGAATGCCATTTCCGCAATTGTCAGCACAATAACGAACCGGGTTGTGTCGTGCAGCAGGCTTTGGCTGAGGGAGAACTTGATTATTCTAGATTTCTTAGCTACCAAAAGTTACAAAAAGAACTCGACTACCTGACCCGCAAACAAGACCAGAGGGCGCAATTAGCTGAGAAAGAAAGATGGAAGAAGATTCATAAATCTATGCGAAATCATCACAAGCGCTAGTTGCACAAGTGTCAGTACCGAATGGCACTAAGAAAAGGTAAATTGTCGAGGCAGTAAGGGGGCAGAGGAGCAAACAAGAGGATGGAGAACTCTTTAGTAAAGTGCTTTGTTGCAAATTTCCCCTCTGCTCCTCTACAACCCTTATGCTGCCTACTATACGGCGCAATGGCGATCGCTGTTGCCATTGCAGACTCGCTGCCTACACACTCCAGTACCGACTCTGCACCGCCTTGGGTAATCTCTTGCACGGTTGCGATGCGCCAGGCGATCGCACTCAGCCTAACCAGCAGCTTTCTTCGGACTTGCCAATCAGTGGCTAAGGGCACTTTGAACTCCTGTGTTTGCATTACAAGATTGAAATTGTCTTAACGCTCAGGACTGGTATTGTTCGTCGCTGACCTGTTCTAGCCAGTCCCCGGTCTTGCCGTCGAGTACTTGCTAAGTAGCGATATCAGTCATCGCCGTTGGCGGTGAAGGTGGCAATTGTCGTGCGTTTCGAACATCACTGCACCGTTTGGCCGCCGTCGATGACCATAGCGTGTCCAACGACAAAGGCAGCCGCATCCGAGCAAAGCCAGACGACGGCCGCAGCGATCTCCTCAGGCTTGCCCATCCGTCCGATCGGCTCCTCCGCAATCACCTTCGCGCGCCCTTCGTCTGTGCCGCCGGTGAAGCGACCCATCATCGGGGTGTCGATGTAGCCGGGACAGACGGCGTTGACGCGGATGTTCTGCGCGGCGTAGTCGAGGGCCGCTGCCTTGGTCAGTCCAATCACGCCATGTTTCGCGGCGGTGTACGCGGGGCTGCCCTTGATGCCGATGATTCCCGCACCTGATGACGTGTTGACGATCGCGCCACGTCCTTGCTTGAGAATCAGCGGGATCTCGTGCTTCATGCACAGAAAAACGCCACGGAGGTTGATGTCGATAATCCGGTTCCACTCATCCTCCTCGTACTCTGCGGTTGGAGCCGCCTTCCTCGGCTCGATGCCCGCGTTGTTGAAGGCAAAGTCCAGCCGCCCGAAGGTCTCGATGGTCTTGTCCAGCGCGGCCTTCACGTCCTCAGCCCGTGTCACGTTGCATTTGACAGCAAACGCCCGCCCGCCGAGTTCTTCGATCAGGCGTGCCGTTTCTTGATTGCCCTGTTCTGAAACATCAGCAACCACCACGCTGGCACCCTCACGGGCAAACGCCAGCGCCGTAGCTCGACCGATACCGCTGGCTGCTCCGGTCACAAACGCAACCTTTCCTGTGTAGTTTCCATTCTCGTGCGTCACTATTTTTCTCCTTAAAACCTTTGTTTTGCAAGTAGGACTTTTCTGATACTGCAAATTTGTGAAGTGTTGCAGATCCGTAGATATGATGATGCTTCTTGCGCGATCACTAGAACGAACCGTCTGTTGATTTCGATAGTTCTTCATTGGCGCGCATCGCCTGTAACCGTTCCTCGACAGCCGGCGCGATCGCCGCGATCGCGTCGCTGCCGGCAATGAACAGCTTCGGCGGATTTTCCATTCCGGCGATTTTGACCAGAGCATCGCCCAACTTTGCCGGATCGCCCTGCTGTGTACCGTTGTAAACCGACCACGTTTCCTGGACATTGCCCTCGGCGGCATAGTCTTCGATGGCGTTGCTGGGCCATCTGACATTCTGGCTGTCCAGAAGATCCGTGCGGAAGAAGCCAGGTTCGACGACCGTCATCTTGATGCCGAACCCCTCGACCTCGACCGCGACCGACAGCGAGATGCCCTCGAGCGCGAACTTCGATGCGGCGTAGGCGGCACAGTGCTTAAACCCGACAACGCCAGCAACGGAGCTGATGTTGATGATGTGGCCCGATCGCTGCTGACGCATAACCGGCAGCACCGCGCGCATGACGTACACCACACCATAGAAGTTCGTAGCGAACTGGCGTTCGATCTCGGCTGTGGTCATCTCTTCAAAATTACCAAGCAGGCTGTAGCCCGCATTGTTAACCAAAACGTCGATACGACCGAACCGCTTTACCGCCTCCTCGACGGCTGTTTTCGCCTGTACCTCGTCCGCAACGTCCAACTGGACAAATGCCAGATTCTCGCTTGCAACGTCGCGCAAGGCATTACGCACTTTGTCAAGGTTTCGGCCGGTAGCGACTACACGATCGCCAGCCTGCAATGCCGCCTTAGCGGTTCCGGTGCCAATGCCGCTGCCAGCGCCTGTGATCAACCAGACTTTGTTCATAATTATTTTCCTTTGACTCGGACTTAATCAAACGCTATATTGTTCATCACTGACCTTTTCCAGCCAGTCCACGGGCTTGCCGTCGAGCCATTCCTGAATGGCAATGTGCGTCATGGCTGTGGTTGCTGTAGCACCGTGCCAATGCTTCTCACTCGGCGAGATCCAGATTGTGTCCCCCGGTCGAATTTGCTTGATCGCACCGCCCCAGCGTTGTACGAGACCACAGCCAGCTGTCACGATCAGGGTTTGTCCCAACGGGTGAGTGTGCCATGCTGTCCTAGCACCAGGCTCAAACGTGACACTAGCACCGGATGTGCGGGCTGGCTCGTGTGCCTCGAACAGAGGGTCAATGCGGACAGTGCCGATAAAATAATCAGCCGATCCTTTGGCGGAAGGCTGTGAGCCACTTCTTTTGATGTCCATTTTCTTAATTCCTTCACTTGATGCCATTTTGGTGGCTAGCAGGCAAGTCTCTTGCCAAATCAAAACTGAGTTTTCTCTTAAATAAAAATCCAGAATGCTTATAAGAAGCCGAAATCATTTTTCATTGCTTTAGCTTCATTCTAAGAATCTTGAAGAACAAGTAATAGGACGATCGTCTAAGATAGTTGTACAATTCTGCAAACTTAGAAATGAACGCTGCCAAAACGAGTGAAAAGCCCGATCGCGATTTAATGAACGATCCGCAGGCAAAACGCGAGGCAGACAGAGCGCAAGCCAACAGAGACGAACTCAAAGAGCGGATTGCCCAAGCGATTCCTCATGATGGGACGATTGAGCCGTTGAAAGGATTGCACTTCAACCGCGCCTCCTCGCCTTCGGAATGCATTCATAGTGTCTCTATCCCTGCCTTTTGTGCGATCGCTCAGGGCAGCAAAGAAGTTCTTTTGGGTAGCGATCGCTATCAGTACGACCCGATGCATTATCTGCTGGCTACGATCGAACTGCCAATTATCAGCCAAATTCTGGAAGCGTCCAAGGCGCAACCGTATTTTAGCCTTCGCCTCGATCTTGACCCTACCCTCGTTGGCTCAGTCATGGTCGAGGCAGGATATCCCTCATCGCGCAACCGTGCTGATGTGAAAGCGATCGACGTAAGTCCGTTGAATACAAATCTGTTGGACGCTGTGGTGCGGCTCGTCAGGCTTCTAGATTCCCCTGCTGAAGCTCATGTTCTCGCACCACTGATTAAGCGGGAAATTATTTACCGACTCTTGATGGGAGAGCAAGGTAATCGGCTCCGTCATATTGCAGTTCTGGGTGGCTACACTTACCACATCGCCAGAGCCGTCGAGCGACTTCGTAAAGATTTTAACGAGCCAATCAAGATTGAAAGCATGGCCCGAGAGCTGGGAATGAGTGTATCGGGTTTCCACCATCACTTCAAGTCTGTCACTGCCATGAGTCCCTTGCAGTACCAAAAGCAACTGCGCCTCAGGAGGCTCGCCGTCTGATGCTGGGGGAAAAGCTTGATGCTACCAGTGCTGCCTACCGCGTGGGTTATGACGATGCCTCGCACTTTAACCGGGAGTACAAGCGGCTTTTTGGTGCGCCACCGATGCGCGATGTGGAGCGGCTGCGAGAAGCTGCTAGGGAAACTGCTAATTCAATATGAATGATGACAAAATTTTTGACTGCAAAAATAAGAATTTCTGTTTTCTTTTTCAAACATTAGTTTTAAATACTTTTATCAAATTTCCAAAAGTATCTAACTGCACATATTGGCTATGATAAATAATTTCATTAACTAGCTAATAGCGAGGGTGTAACCTATGACTATTAAAGGTTCTAAGGATAATCTTCTATTAAATAGATAAATAATTTGAGATTCGGCAAATTAATTAGTGAGATGTATGTTATGGTTTTTATAGGAATCAAACAAGTGAAAACACAAAAAGACTTCAAGACAAGTTTGAGGCAAGCTCAAGAAAGTTTTTTTGCTCTGGTAAGTCCCCTTCAATTAGCTACATCTTTTTTTGACGAAAATCTAAAACTAGATTGAGTAGGATAGTAGCCTTTGTAACAACTTGAAGTCAATCAAAATTTATCTGGGTACGAGCCAATAAGAGTTGGCTAACCTAGCTAGAGCATTACCCGCTAAAGGCATTACTCTTGGAGTCTGGGAAGAAAGACTCTTAGTACAGCCTGACAATTCAATAGAAATACAGAATATTTACTAACTTCGTCTTGCGGGAGTAAACATTTTCAACCGCAAACAAAGTTGAAGCAGTTACTGACTTTTGGAACGAAAATTTCAAGCAGAATGGTGTAGTTCCATAATTTCTAGGAATTTAACCATACTGTCAAAAGTCACCAAGATATTATCTCAGCCAGAGTATCAGATGTTGCCTGTGCAGGTATTATATGACTGCACTGGTAGCTACCACTTTTAGGCTGGAATTTATCCTGCTGCATCAATCACGAAACGAGAAGCGCTATAGATTTTCTTGGATACTTGACATCAGCAAAATCAGAAAAGTTGTAGCGACCATTAGAGTGGATTGCAATTTGGTTGGTTGTGTGGTTCAAGGAACAAATCTGCGTTCATTTGAATTCCTGCTGCAACCACTCTTGAGGCTTGAGCAACCATTTGGGATTCGTTACAACAACTGATAATGCTGAAGTCATAGTTTCAAAGGCTTTGTTATTAGGAGATTAGATTTCTCTATCTCTTAAGCCATCGCTTCGTGGGTAAATATGTTCTGATTTTAACTGCTTTTGCCAGGGTGCGATGTCTAGCGACAAGTCGCTATGCGTCAACGCCAATAGGCTCTACTTCCCTACGACGCCAAGGGTAAACAACTACATCAAGCTTACGACTCATTAACTAAATCATTGTAGGAAACACAACCATGACTGACGAAAAGATTAGACAAATAGCTTTCTATGGTAAAGGCGGTATTGGGAAATCTACTACTTCTCAAAATACCTTAGCAGCAATGGCTGAAATGGGTCAGCGCGTCCTGATTGTCGGTTGCGACCCTAAAGCTGACTCTACCCGTTTGATGCTACACAGTAAAGCTCAAACAAGTGTTTTGCAATTGGCTGCTGAACGCGGTGCTGTAGAAGATATTGAACTTGAAGAAGTAATGCTGACCGGTTTCCGCGATGTACGTTGTGTTGAGTCTGGTGGTCCTGAACCTGGTGTAGGTTGCGCTGGTCGTGGTATTATCACCGCTATCAACTTCTTGGAAGAAAACGGTGCTTACAAAGATGTTGATTTTGTAAGTTACGACGTTTTGGGTGACGTTGTATGCGGTGGTTTCGCTATGCCTATCCGTGAAGGTAAGGCACAAGAAATCTACATCGTTACCTCTGGTGAAATGATGGCAATGTATGCAGCTAACAACATTGCTCGTGGTGTTCTCAAATATGCTCACACAGGCGGCGTGCGCTTAGGTGGTCTGATTTGTAACAGCCGTAACGTTGACCGGGAAATCGATTTAATCGAAACCTTGGCAAAACGTTTGAACACCCAAATGATTCACTACGTACCTCGTGACAACATTGTTCAACACGCAGAATTGCGCCGGATGACTGTTAACGAGTATGCACCTGACAGCAACCAAGCTAACGAATATCGGACATTAGGTACAAAGATCATCAACAACAAGAATCTGACTGTCCCCACACCTATCGAGATGGAAGAGTTAGAAGAATTGTTGATTGAATTCGGTATTCTTGAAAGCGACGAAAATACCGCAATGCTAGTTGGTAAGTCTGCTACTGAAGCACCCGTAAAGTAGTACCAATTAAATAATGGTTTAGGATGGGCAACAGCCCATCCTTCCTCCAATTTTTGCATTTCTTTGTTTGAATCCTTAATAGAAATATATAGCGATCGCTCGCACCTTGCAAGAAGCCGCTACGCATCTATGTAGAAGAGATGTTTCGAGATTTTAAAATCAGTGGTTACAAATTCTAAGATACAAATCTCTCTGGCAAGCAATCACTTTATATCTCTAATTTTAATCATTTTTAGCTAAAAACTGGTAAAGAATTTGTTAATAACAATGATAGCTATACATCCCTACTCCCAAGTGGAAACATCTCGTAGTAAATTAGGAATTTCTCCTTGAGATAAGGGAAACTCTAGCAAAGTTTCTCTAATACCCAAATAACCAGATTCTGCAAACGACAAAAGCATTCGCGAAAGCGCTAGCCAAACCTCTGGTTCGTATTCCCAATCACGATAACGTGAAGCTTGACCAGCAATTGAACGTAGTGCCCAAAAATAAGAGTTTCTTACCACCGAACCACCCTTCTTAAACTCTGGTAAATCTTCGCGGTGGATAAAAAGTATTTTATTTTCAATTCTGGCTCTCATAGCAATTTTAGATTTTAGATTTTAAATTAAAAATAAATTTTAATTAGGCTGATTATGGCTTTAGTTTAACGCACTATGTTGTACGGCGGAGCGTCGTATTGACCAAAAAATACTGTAAAACCTCACTTTCCCAACCTTATGGAAAAGTGAGGTTTTGCAAATCATGTGAAAAGACATAATAATGTAGAGACTTTGCAATGAGAAAATCTCTACATTGAATACCTAAAAACTGGCGCTTAAACCCACACGAAAAGTAAATCCAGGGCTATATATGCGATTAACTCGCTCATATTGCTCACCGAGTAGATTTTCTAAGTAAACTGTCAGCCCGAAATTGTTAGTTAGAGGTATACGACCACTCAAATCTAAATTTACGAAAGACGGTGCAAAATCTGTAGGCTTGTCAGTAGAGTTAACGAAGATGGATCTGCGAGCGCCACTATTGTAGGTAACATATAAGTTAGCTTGCCAACCTGAATTTTGATAACCTACACCAGTTTGCAGTACAGAGTAGGGAATCAAACCTAATTGTAAACCTTTCTCTGTCCCTGTTTTTATTTGGGAATCTGTATAAGTATAGTTGAGGAAAGTTGACCAGCCAGTAGCAATTTTTAATTGCAATGCAGCCTCTAAACCATTGGTATCTACTAGTCCAATGTTTGCCCATCTTCCGGCGATGACTCCCAAGCGATCGCCTATACTACTACCAAAGTAAGTAAACTGTCCAATCAGATTTTCCGAAAAATTAACATCTACTCCCGCAGTCCAAGTTGAGCCAATTTCTGGTCTTAAATCAGGATTAGGTGCCCAACCATGAACTGTATCATAAACATACAACTGATCTAACCCAGGATTGCGTTGTCCACCTGCCCAACTTCCACGCACTGCTACTATTGGTGTGACGGCATAACGTAAACCAACACTAGGGTTGAGATAATTTCCAAATTGGCTGTCAAAGCTTTGTCTTAGCCCTAAATCTATCAGAAAATTATCGCTAATATTCCAAGTATTGACAGCAAATAAAGCTGTATTGAACAAACTTCGATCTTCCTTTTCGTTTTCGGCAATCCTAGTAGGATCTGTACTCAAAACATCACCGATTAAGTCGGTGTTTTTCAAATCTAATCCCCAACGCAATTTATTATTGGCAGTAATTTTCCACTCATGATCGACTCTGGCTGTGAGTTGTTGTGTATCTAAAGACCCTCTACGATAAAATGATGCTCCTGTAGGGCCATAAGTGCTAAAATAATCTTGGTTATAACCAATTGAGGTTGTCAGGTTAGAGCTTTCGCCATTACCTAGCCGAGTTTTCCAAGATAAACCAACATTTAAACCATCGTGGTCTAATCTATCTCTTTGCAGAGGGAACCCAAAATAAATTAAGCCGCGACGACTGCTGAGTGCAGTAACATCTAAATTCAGAGAATTTTTCTGATCTAAATCTACTCCAATGCTACCAAAGTATGTACTTGTCGCTGTGTCTGCATTCGATAAAAATCCCTGTTCATCACGATTTGCTGCACCTACAGGGACGCGGTAACGGTTATCTGTAAAGAATCTTTCAAAGCTAAAGTTGTACTTGACCTTATCAGACGAACCACCATAAGTCACTTGTTGATTATTTAAATTTAATGAGCCGAATTCTGCACTAGCATCGAATTTAGGTTTGCCATAACCTTCTTTGGTAATGATATTGACAACTCCTCCAAAGGCTGAGGAACCAAATAAAGCGGAGGCTGTACCGCTATATAATTCCACTCGTTCAATTGCCTCTACAGGAATACTATTTAAATCAGTTCCACCATGATAAGTGTTGACATTGTTGTTAATCGGTCTACCATTAATCAAAAATACAGATTGATTAATTGAAGCTCCCCGGTAGTATGTACCTGTGTGAATATCTGCACCATGACCTACATCATTGATGGCAAAACCGGGCATTCTTTTCAAAATATCAGCTAAACTTGCAGCACCCTGCTTTTTAATTTCTTCCTTATCAATTACGTAAGTTGGAGTAGATTGAGGTAGGTTGTCTGGTTCTGCGATCGCTTCTATAGAAATATCTGCATCATCTGTAGAATCTGACTCTGTTTCTACCTGAGTTTCTTCTGGATTAACTTGAATCGGTACAGATTGTTGAGTTAATAATTCGGCATTAGTAACAGGTAGCTTAACTTCACTCAAACTCGGAATATCTGAAATAACTTCGGTTGATTTATTAGTATTTCTCTGCTCAATTTCACTCTCAACAGCATAACTAGGAGATGCTATCAGTAAAGGTAAAGCAACTGATAGCAACAAAAAATCCTTTTTCACGTTCTCTTTCACACCAAGTAAAAACAGTCACTACGTAGCATTGTTGCTGTAATAGTAAAATCGTGTCAAAAGACACGTTGTCATATTTCTACAGACCGGATGAGACTATTTGTCAATTTACTATGTGTTAAACTCTAGAGCGATCGCATTTAAAGAAGCTAGAAGGGGATTTGACCCCAGATGATTTGAAGCTATGTAAAGAGCCGTCCCTTGCGGGAAGCTGGGGCAACAGTGAGGGTTTCAAACCCTTGCTTTTTAGCGTTAGCGCATCCTAACGCAGGCATCGCTTTACTCAAACAGATTGCGCGGCGTGTCGCAGACAGCGCAGTTTTTCTTCAGTCTGTTGCCCTCTACATTAATTTTTCCAACTTAAGGAATAGAGATTTTATTACTAATGATAGAGCAAGTAATATTATTTAGTAAGTTAAATTTTAATGTGACTGATTTTAAAGAATTATTAGTAACTCTTAGATTTTAACTAATTATTCAAAAAAGTCAAAGTCAATAATATTTGCCGAAAAACTAATATTCAAGATTTGCTTATGTATGTAGCTTTATGGCCGGGGAATGTATATCCTTTAGGTGCAACTTGGGATGGCAAAGGAACAAACTTTGCTTTATTTTCGGAAAATGCAACAGGGGTAGAGCTTTGTTTATTTGATAACGATGACGAAGAAATTCGCATACCTTTGACAGAAAAAAACAATTTTGTTTGGCATGGTTACTTACCAGGAGTTGGCCCAGGTCAAAAGTATGGGTTTAGAGTGCATGGAATGTGGGCACCGGAGGTAGGTCATCGATTTAATCCCAACAAACTATTAATTGATCCCTACGCCAAGGCAATTGACGGTGAATTTACTAACGATCCAGGTGTCTTTGGTTACTCTCTAGACGCTGAGGAAAAAGACTTAGTTTTTTCTGAACTAGATGATGCCAAATTAATGCCCAAGTGTGTTGTGGTCGATCAATCTTTTGATTGGGAAGGCGATCAACTGCTTGGTACACCTTGGTATAGAACTGTTATTTATGAAACTCACGTCAAAGGTTTTACTAAACTACATCCAGCTATTCCAGAAGAGTTGCGCGGCACTTATGCCGGGTTAGCGCATCCGGCTGCAATTCAACACTTACTGCAATTAGGAATTACAGCAGTTGAGTTGCTGCCAGTACATCACTTTCTATCTCATCCGGGACATTTAGAAGGGAAAGGATTAAGCAATTACTGGGGCTACGATTCCATCAACTATTTTGCTCCCTATTCTAGTTACAGTGCTAGTGGGACTGCGGGACAACAAGTCACTGAATTCAAGCAAATGGTCAAAGCACTACATTTTGCCGGAATTGAAGTGATTTTAGATGTGGTCTACAACCACACTGGCGAAGGAAATCATTTAGGACCAACATTATCTTTGCGAGGCATTGATAATTCTGTATATTACCGTTTGGTAAAAGATGATCCTCGCTACTACATGGACTTTACAGGCTGCGGTAACTCTCTGAATGTGCGCCATGCTCAAGTTCTGAAGTTAATCATGGATAGCCTGCGCTATTGGGTGACAGAAATGCATGTAGATGGCTTCCGCTTTGATTTGGCCTCGGCGCTGGCGCGGGAATTATATGAGGTAGATAACCTATCAGCTTTCTTTGATATTATTCATCAAGACCCAATCTTGGCAGATGTGAAGCTGATTGCTGAACCTTGGGACTTAGGAGAAGGCGGTTATCAAGTCGGGAACTTTCCACTGCGTTGGTCTGAGTGGAATGGTAGATATCGGGATACAGTCAGAGATTTTTGGCGTGGTGTCGATGATAGTTTAGGACAATTTGCTTACTGTTTTACCGGTAGCCCTGATTTATATCAAACAAACGGGCGTAACCCCAATGCAAGTATTAATTTCATAACTGCTCATGATGGTTTTACGTTAAATGATTTAGTCAGCTACAACGAAAAGCATAACGAGGCAAACGGGGAAGACAGTAGAGATGGTGAAAGCCATAATAGATCCTGGAATTGTGGTGTAGAAGGTGAAACCGACGATCCAGATGTGATGCGTTTGCGCGAACGGCAACGACGAAACTTTTTAGCAACCCTAATGCTATCTCAAGGTGTCCCAATGCTATTAGAAGGGGATGAAATTGGCTGTAGTCAAAAGGGTAATAATAATGTCTACTGCCAAGATAATGAGATTTCCTGGCGGCATTGGGATTTGCATAAAGCGAACTCGGATTTACTAGACTTTACACGCGAACTAATTAATTTTCGCCATCAACATCCAGTGTTTCGGCGGCGTAAGTGGTTTCAAGGTCGCCCCATTCACGGTTTAGGTATTAATGATATTGCTTGGTTTAATTCTGATGGCAGTGAAATGACCGAGAAGCAGTGGCTAGTTAGTTATGCCAAAGTAATGGAGATTTTTTTGAATGGGCAGGGAATTGCTACTCCAGGGGATCGTGGTGAGCGGATTATTGATGAAAGTTTTCTGTTATTTTTTAACGCTCACTACGAGTTAATTGACTTTGCTTTGCCCAATGAATTTAAAGATAAGGTATGGGAGATAGTAATTGACACTAATGAACCTCGATTTTTAGAGCGGGGAAAATTAGTTTCAGGCTCTCAAACTGTACCAGTTACAGATCGCTCTCTGATGGTGTTACGCCTGATCAGTTAACAGTGCGAGGAGAAAAAGATACCCTTTTTTATAGTTAAAAGGTAAATGTTGTACGAACTGTACCAACATAAATTTTGTCATTACTATTATCATTTTCAGGATTCGTGATGACAAATAAACCCGGAGTTATCGCTAGATTATCTGTGATTTGCAGGTGGTAAAAAGCTTCTAGATGTAAAGATGTATCCTCATCTTCAAAGGTATTACCGAAACTATTATCAATCACTTTAGGCGGTTGACCCACCACAAATCCGGCAAAGCTATCTTCTCTGCTAATATCTTTGATCGATAGTAATAACGCCCATGTGGAGATAAAAGCATTTGGGGTTGCTGCTAAATCTTCTGCTTTGGCATGAATAAAACCAACTCGGCCCCCAAGAGTGATACTTCGGTTAAGTTGCCAAGCGGCTTCTGCACCAAAGGAATTCGCAGTAATGGCATCTGCCTGATTATTAAAGGGATTGTTAGTTAATTCGCTGCCGGTTCCGGTATTCACATTATTGTAAGAGTAGATATAGGTAACGCTAAGTGCTGTTGTTTTGGTGGGTTCAAGTGTGATTTGAGCGATCGCACCATGAGGACTAGCAAAAATTCCCCTCTCTGGATTAGCTGCATCGTTGGTGACGTATGCCAATGACAGATTCAGAGAGTCATTTAAATTATGAGAAATACCGATACCTGCACCGCCACCTTGTCGTCGAATCGGATTTTCTCGTCCAAATGTAGAAATAGATCCGTCTCCACTACCGCTAAAAAGAGGATTGACAGTAGGAACAAAATCGCCTAATCCTCCTCCCAAAGCATAGAACGTTATGCGAGTTTGCTTACCTAGTGGAAATTTATAATTAATCTCATCTACTTCCATCTCATTGTCATCGTCGCCATCAAATCCCAAATTGGCCATTTTAGTTCCAGTAAAATCTGACAATTCTGGTGTATTTCGACCTTGCAAGCGTATTTGTAAGTTGTCTTTGCCGATAAAACTTGTCTCTAAGCTAAGACGGACGCGATCGCTCAACACTAAATTATCATTGATTTGCTTGGTTCTGCTATTGGCTTTTTTTCCACCAGCAACTCCAGTCATAGCAAAAATAATCTCTCCCTCTAACTCAACTTGGGGCGAAAACTGTTGTGTTTGTAATGCATTTACTTTGTTTTCTAAGAAATTGATGCGATTTCTAAAAGTTACTAATTCTGCCGAAAATTTTGCTTGTAATTTTTGAATGGTAGTTAATATTTCTCGATTTAGTTTACCATTACTTGTTAGCTCATTTATGTTTATCATGCAAGCATTTAATTTAATAGCAAACTGATATCTGGTCAGGCTTATATTGTTATTAATATTATCGTTATTAACACAATCATATTGATCAATCAAAGCTTGTAGTGTTTGAAATTCCCAACTATCAGCACTAATATCAGATAATTGAGAGACTGATGTAATATTATTTAATTGATTATTTTCTATTGTTGCTGCATTAATCGTTGCATTAGCTTTATTTAGGCTACTAAAAGCAAACAAAATGATTAAACTAATCAAGCGAACCTTCTGCCAAAAAATCAAACCCATCAATACTATCTCCTGAAAATACTACCGCAAAAATAGGGTGACAGATATAGCGATTCTCATTTCTATGCAATAGACTTTGACCTCTCTCCTAAAAGGAGAGAGGCTTTGAGTCTTACTCCTCTTCCCTTGTAGGGAAGGGGCTGGGGGTTAGGTCTGTATTGGACTCAACTGAGAATCGCTATAAATTAGCTGCAATACGTTTCAGGTAGGGGTTATTGGTCTTTCAAGACGCGATAAATCGCGTCTCTATATGAAGGTTTTGGGGTTATCTGAACTGTATTTAAATTGACTGGGGGTTATTGTATTGCACTTAACTCAGAAGCCCTATATTTACGAATTACGAATTATCCCAAGTCGCTTTTCGCACAGATTTAATAGTGCTTCTGCAAAAGGACGACGTTCTGCAAATTGGGTGCTGATATGAATATGTCGAACTAAAGTTAGGGTTGTATAGGATTGAATTGCACTGAGGAATTTATCGCTTGTAAGCTGAATAAATCTTTCAGTTAAAACATTTTCATACTCTTGTAATACTTGGGAATTACCAAAAGTCCGAAGGCTGTATTCTTGAATATGACCAATGAAATTAGCGATATCAAGTGCTGGATTACCTTCACAATATAAATCTAGGTCGATGAGATATAAACGAGAATTATTAATAATCACTTGATCGGGATAAAAATCACGGTGGATACCACAGCGTTTTGGTTCTGGCGTGTTTTCTCCTAAATGATTACTTGCTTCTAATATTCTCTCTAAGCGTTCTTCCCATTGTGGATATTGTTGCGTAATTAATGAAATCCGCTCATGCAAAATTCGCAGTTCATCTGACATAGTATGAGAACGATGAGGAAGAATATTAGCTTGGTGCAATTTATGGGCAGCTTCAGCAATTAGTTTTGCAGGTAAAATACTGTCAGTTGGTGATAAAAATTGAGTAGCAATAACCCCTTCAACTTTACGCTGTAACCACATTTGCCATTGGGGAATTACGCCTACAGGTTCAGGTACAGAAATTCCATCAGGACTATCATCACCAAATCCCGCAGACCATAGAGATTTCTGTAACTCATAACTATGAAAATCCGTTCCCTTAGCCCTAACCTTACCAATGAGCGTAATTATTTGTCCATCATCATTAATCAATTCATATTCAATCAAACAACACCGCCCCAACTTATGACGAATAACCCGGACTTTCTGCACACGACAATTTACAGCGATCGCTAAACACCGCCCAAAACACTCTTCCACCCGCAACCGATCAACCGCATCCGCCAAAAAAGGCATCTTCCCATCACTAAACCCCATACTCTGCGTACCTCTGCGTTAAAAAACTCCCCTCTAAACCCTCAAAGAAGCCTGCACTTGATACAAAGCTGCATAACGCCCATTCTGTTGCATCAATTCCAGATGAGTACCTTGTTCCACCACCTGCCCATTTTCCAGATAAAGAATCATATCTGCGCGAGTTGCCAGATAAAGATCATGAGTAATTAAAAAAGTAGTGCGATTTTCCGACAACTGTTGCAGTGCATCAATCACAGCCTTCTCATTACCCTGATCTAACCCTGTTGTAGGTTCATCTAAAATCAGGATAGGAGCTTGACGAATAGCAGCACGAGCGATCGCAATTCTTTGTCTTTGTCCTCCAGAAAGAGTTGCGCCTCTTTCTCCTACAAGGGTGTCGTATCCTTGTGGTAAAGCTTGGATAAAATCATGAGCATTAGCTAAACGAGTCGCATCTTCGATTTCAGCATCAGACACCCCTGCAATCCCGTAGCTAATATTTTCTCGAATACTAGCAGCAAATAAGAGACTATCTTGCAAAACTACACTAATTTGTGGACGTAATGATGCCAATGTGTATTCTCGAATATCCCGCCCATCAATCATTACGCGCCCTGCTGTTGGGTCATAGAGCCGTAATAAGAGACTGACTAATGTAGATTTACCACCACCAGAAGTCCCAACGATCGCTACTTGCTGTCCTGGTTGAATGTTTAAGTTGATGTCTTGCAGTAGAACTTGTCCTGATTGATAGGCAAAGTGGACGCGATCAAAACGCACTGCACCTCGGAAAATCGGGGCTGGGATTGCATCCGGCAAATCATAGACATCGGGTTGCTGATTTAATACATCTAAAATACGCTCACTAGAAGCCGCTGCTTTCGCCAGTCGTCCAGTGTACTTAGCGAAGTTCTGCACTGGCTTAAAAGCATTCTTCAGGTAGGTGAGAAATACCAGCACATCCCCAGGTGTTAACGCATCCCGCAACGCCAGCCAAGAACCATACCATAAAACGATCGCTGTTCCCAATGCAATCACAGCATCAACGGTACGTTCTAAGTGAGCCGCCAGCCGTTGGGTTTTGACGTTTTCTTTGAGACTACGTTGATTTTGTTGAGCAAATACGCGTGCAAAAGCGTCTTGCAAGGATAAGGCTTTAACTAATTTAATGGCAGCAATGGACTCAGCCGCCGTCGCCGCTACAGCACCTTCTTGTTGGCGTTGCTTTAATGAGGAATCTTTAATTCGCTGGCTGAGTCGGTTAGCAACTAGCCAAAATAACGGTAGCGTGAATAGTGAAAGTAGGGTGAGGCTGGGATTGATCCAAAACATTACCCCAATCATTCCAAATAGAGTCAGAATGCTGACTACTAGCGGTAATGCTGCCGTAATCATAATTTCTTGGAGACGGCTAGCATCGCTACTGACGCGAATAATTAAATCGCCGCTACGTGCTTTGGTGTGATATGCCAAAGATAAATCTTGCAGATGACAATACAAATGATTACGCACTTTCGCCATGACTCGGCTGCCGACTGTTGCTAATCCGACGGTACTCCAATAGGCAGCAAGGGCGCGTAAACTTGTAATGAGTAAGACTGCAACGGCTGAGAAAGTCAGTAATGTTATCGGTTCTAGACTAGCAATGACGGGAATATTATTTAGCTTTTTGCTGCGAAGAAGAACATAATCAAAGACAAACTTGAGCGGCCAAGGTTCTAATACGCGGAGTCCGACATCTGCAACTAAAGCGATCGCAGAAATCACAAGTAGTCCGAACTGTGGACGAATGTCAGACCAGAAATAAACTAGGATTCCCCACAAACCAGAAACATTTTGAGCTTTTGACATTTATCGTTTCACCTCCATCAGCAATGGAGATGCTATGTAGAGAATTTTTTGAGCGATCGCATCCCAAGTATGATGTGCGATCACCGTTTGCCGCGCCGCCTGTCCTAAAGTATGACGGAGAGTAGGCGATCGCCACAATTTTTCTAATGCCTCTGCTAAAGCGATCGCATCACCTGGAGGACAAAGAATACCATTCACCCCTGAATCAATTAAGTCTGCCAATTGCCCAATCCGACTCACAACTACAGGCAAACCAGCCGCCATATATTCATACACTTTCAATGGTGAGAAGTAAAAATCAGATTGCGCGGCGTAGGGTGCAACGGCGACATCCATTGCTGCTAAAAATTGAGGAACTTCATCAGGATTCACCGCACCAGTAAATTGAGTATGAGCATCTAATCCCCGTGCAGCTAATTCCATTTGTAGATTTTCGCGTTCGGGGCCATCGCCAACAATTAAGAGTTTGGCATTGGGAACACGTTGATGCAGTAAACTAAAAGCTTCTGTGAGAATTGGCAATCCATGCCACGGTTTCAACGTACCAACAAATCCCACTGTAAAGGTTTCAGGTTGAGTTACCGGACGAAGGATAGAAAAGCGGTGAGGATTGACACCATTAGGGATGACGTGAACTTTGCTACTGTCCACATAATTCATTAAGTAAGTTTTCAGTACATCTGAAACAGCAATCAGTGTTGTAGCAGCTGAAAACACTCGATTTGCAACTTCTTCCGCACTTTGGCGATCAATCAAACCCCGATGCTGTGCTTGTTCTGTGATCAAAGGCGAATTTACCTCCAACAAACCCGGAATTCCCATAGCTTGGGCATATTCCATCGCGCTATAACTCCAAAGAGAATAACGCTCATAAATGAAGTCAAAGGGGCCAAATCTTTCCAAATTTAAACGTAAATCAGGATTCATACCTAAAGCAACTTGCTCTCGCACCGCCCGTTCTAATTTAGGGATAACTGGGAGTTGATGAACAACATTAGCTAAATCTGCGGGTAATTCTCCCCCAATCCGAGTAGCAAATAATGTGACTTGGCTACCTTGCTTTTGCAACGATCGAATCACCTCTTGGACATGAATCGAACATCCTTTTTGACCAAATACAGGTATACCCGGATCAGCACAAATGTATGCAATTCGCATCTTCACACCTCCTGAATTAGTTACCAAATAAAAAAACATCCCAAATTTTCTTGTGGGATGGGCATCTTGCCCGTCCCAGATTTAGAGCGCTCATGTTGCCCACCCCACAAGATGGATAATTTTTGTCTTGGAAGTCCCTTAGCACTCTTTTATTACTCTCGTCAGATTAAATTTGAAACCCTATTTTGGCGTTAGTCCGCGCAGGCGGACTTTGTTTGTGTAGCCGCGATTTCTAATCGCCGGGGTTTCATTCCCGTAGAGAATAATTTCCGTAACATTGCAGTATTGCGATGAATATCAAACTCAGACTCAATTAATTGCCTAGCCTGGGTTGACAACTTAACCCGCAAAGCAGAATTAGTCAGGAATTGCCCAAGTGCATCGGCTAATTTCTCGGCATCATGTTGTGGCACAATCAAGCCAGTCTCGCCATCACGCACCAATTCAGGAATACCTGTTACATCAGTACTTACACAGGGCGTTCCTAAAGCCATAGCTTCGAGTAAAACTGTAGGTAGTCCATCCCGATTACCATCTTTGCCAATGACATAAGGTGCGGCAAACACAGCAGCTTTTTGTACTAATTGAAACACGTCATTTTGTGGACGCGGGCCGGCAATTTCCACAATAGATTGCAGTTCTAAATCTATAACTTGCTGACGCAAGGTCAATTCTAAAGAACCAGTACCGACAATTTGACACTGAAACTGATAATTTCTCTGCTTGAGAATGGCACAAGCATCAATCAAAACAGATAACCCTTTCTTCTCGATTAACCGACCGACTGAGATAATTAATGGCGGACGTTCAGCCGGAGAAGAATATTGTAATTGTCGTAAATCTAACCCGTTGTAAATGCGCTGAACTTGCTTTGCGGCTAAGTTATATGTATTGTGCAGATATCTGAGATTATAGTCACTGACAGTTACTACACTAGCTGCATCCTGTAGTTTACCTTGCATATCTTCAAATTCCACGCTTTCATGAAATATGTCTTTAGCATGAGCTGTAAAGGTATAGGGAATGCCTGTAAAGTGGGATGCTAGCCGAGCTACGCTAGTAGCCACAGTACCAAAATGAGCGTGTAAATGTGTAATGCCTTTAAGTCGCGCTTCTCGTGCTAACCATGCGGCTTGATAGACAGTGCTATCTTGTTCACCTTGAGCAAAGGCCAGTTTTGTCCAAAAGTCAGGGATAACTTTACTTGCTTCTTGTAATTCTGCCCAAAAATAGCTAGCAGCCGTAGGCGCAAGACTATTGAGTGATTCACTAACCCGCCCTTGAATTGGCCTCCGAATGTAACTTACAGGCGCACGCACTTGGGAAATAATATTTTGAAAGTGAGTGTCACATAGTGGTCGTAAGGCGAAAATTTCTATATCTAAGCCAGCCGCTTCATGAGCCAAAATTTCATTGACAACAAAGGTTTCAGAATAGCGGGGATAACGTTTAAGAACATAACCAATACGGATTGACATAATTCGTAATTCGTAATATTTCGACTCCTTTCGACTTCTCTACGAGACGCTACGCGAACGCTCAAGGCAAGTCGCTCAGTACAAGTTCGTAATTCGTAATTAATGAGGTGAAATTTTTGTCTTTGACAAATGACTAATGACAAATAACTGATACGAGGATTTCATTAACGAATTGAGGAATGCGGGTAAGTCCTTTGAGATCGACGAAATTACGGACTTGTGGTGGTTTTACCTCAAGGGTTAGCCAGTTGCTTAATGCTGTAGGTGTCAGTTGACGTGGTTGTATTACATCGATTAAGCCTAGTGCTTGTAATCGTTCAGCACGGATTAATTGTTCTCGTCGGGGTTTGATGCGGGGTAAAATGAGCGATCGCTTTGCAAATGACAACAATTCACAAGTTGTGTTGTAACCACCCATTGCAATCACACGTTCGGCTTGATTTAGTAACAGCGTCGGCTCGGCTAAATATTCCAACACGCGCAGATTGTCACGTTGCGCTGCATAGTTCTGGAGTTTTTGCCTAACTTCTCGCGGCATAAACGGGCCTGTCAAGATGATACCGTTCATCTCTGGTGGTAGTTCAGCATGAGCAAATGTTTCTGCTAACTGCGCTCCGTCTTGTCCGCCTCCCACTAAGCACAATACCAGTCGTTCAGATGACAGATTGAGCGATTTAAATGCTTGAACGCTGTCTAAATCCAGATGTTTGAGGCGACTGCGTTGGTCAAGATAGCCGGTGTAGCGGAATTTGGCAACAGTTTTTGGCTGGAAGTGATACTCTTTTGCTAGGTCATAGATGTTGCGATCGCCATACACCCAAACCTGATCGTAGTAAGCTTGAATCGCCTCTTCATTACCTGCTCGCTTCCAATCTCGACGCACAGAAGCAGGTTCATCTAAGATATCCCGTAAACCTAAAATGCAGTATGTTTTTCCTTGAGTACGCAAGTAATTTAGGGTTGGATCTAGCTCTCTGACTGCTCCTCGCGGTACATTATCCACAATAAAAATATCAGGTTTAAATGTTTTAATAGTGGTTAGTATCACTTGCGATCGCAGTGTAATAATTTCCTGCAATGATAGATCCAATCTTCTTGCCTGATATCGCCCATCAATATTTTTGTGCAAAGCCGGGAGCGTCAAACAATCTACCCCTGGAGGTGTTGGTACATTACTGGCATCTTGAATGCCACTAATCATTAAAACATCAGTTTTTAGGGGTGAACATCCTAAAGTTTGAGCAATCAACAAATTACGGCGTTTATGTCCTAGTCCCATTGTGTCGTGGGAATATAAAGCAATGCGCCACTTCCGAGTATTGCTAGATAAACTACTATTCTCCGGAGACATGATGCTAGCAGATGTTCTGATGATTTCTCCAGAGTGGGATAACAAGTTGTTCATTTGCACTCCTGACTAATTTTTCCCACAGAATCTAATCCCCCTTTTTATCTAGCAATCTGAAATAATTCATGAAAACACACCACATTTATGGAGTTTTTAAAATTCAGAAGACAGAAGGGAACCCACATTTAAAAACGTGGAATTGAAGCAAGCAGCGCCATTTGATGGCAGTTGCTTCTCTCAAAGGGAGACAGCGCGTAGCTTGCTTTCCCGTAGGGAAGTCGGGGAACCTGCCCACAGCAGTGGCTTTGCTTTGTATCTCGCGGCACTTTCTGCGACGCTCCTACGTCGCTAACGCTTCGCTATCGATACAATTCTTCTTTTGAACGTAGCTCTATAGGCAGAACTAAAGTTTTTACTGATACTGATTTTCTTCCAACCCTAACTTTGTTTGTCATAATTTTCGCGTACCGTTTAACTTGAACTTAACGTAAGTTTAACTAAAGCTTTATGAGAAGAGAATGAAAGTTACATGAGAACTTTCTCATGTAGCCTTCACCAGATATCAAATAATATTGTCTATTCGCTTTCAAAAGCTATTTTTACTAGTAACTCTAATTAAAAATTACGAATTACGTTAGGATTGAGAAAAATGAATACTTCACAGACACGATAGAAGACAATAATTTATGATTCAAGCCTTACGCAAACTAGTTACATTCGATGAATTCGTTGCTAAATATCCTGACAACACAGGAAAACGTTATGAGTTGCATGATGGAGTAATAGTAGAGATGCCGCAACCCACAGGCGATCATGAAGAGGTAGTTGGATTTTTAGCTTTTGAAATTACTAGAGAATGTATCCGTTTAAATCTCCCCTACTTCATACCTAAAACAGTATTAGTCAAACCGCCTGAAGGTGAATCGGCTTACTCACCAGATGTGCTGATATTAAATCGCCACAACTTGGTAAATGAACCTCTGTGGAAAAAAGAATCTACTGTAAGTCAAGCGGAATCAATACCCTTAGTCGTTGAGGTAGTGAGTAGCAATTGGCGTGATGATTATTTAAAAAAAGCTGCTGACTATGAGGCTGTAGGCATTCCAGAATATTGGATTGTAGATTATGCTGCTTTAGGCGGTAGGCGATTTATTGGCAATCCCAAACAACCAACTGTCTCGCTTTACACTTTAATTGAGGGAGAATACCAAGTTAGCCAGTTTCAAGGTAGCGATCGCATTATCTCACCTCTGTTCCCCGAATTAAATTTAACCGCCGAACAGATTTTTCAAGCTGGTGGATACCCTGTATAGCCTTAATAGTGTGCGATCGCTTGATTATGAGCGACAATGGCAGCAGGATAATCCCCTTGTCTGTAGTGTGCTACTCCCCGGTTTAGATAAGCCTCAAAGTTATTCGGTGCAAGATTTGTGGCTTGAGTACAATAACTCTAAAATTAGCGGGACAAAAAGCCCCGCAAATTATTAATTTTTGAAGTTAGATTTTAGCCTACTTCCAGTCTTTATCTGCTTGTGAAAGTACATAAGCAGTTACATCTTCAATCTGGTTAGGTTTTAAACGACTACCGAAAGCAGGCATGGCATTTTTACCTTTTGTAACTTGGGCAATAATCGCCTCCGCTGAGTACATACCATACTTTTCTAAAGCGTCCTTCTTCAGGTTCTTCGGAGCTTGAACAAGATTTTTACCTCCGGCGTGACAAGAGGCACAATTAGCACTAAATACTTTAGCTCCACTAGCAGCATCTGCTGCCAATGCTGGACGGCTGAAGGCAAAGGTGAAGATTGCTATGCCTAACAGTATGACTGTAATCATTTTTTTCATTTCGTGTTCTCTCTGCAATAACAGCTTATTCGGTGCAATATCCTCCATAATTGTGAGTTCAGCCGCTACCATAGTCAAATGACAAGCTGTCAAACTTTGGTTTATTAAATAAAGTTTTTGGATTTTGAATCTTGGCGATTTTAGATTTAGCTTTATTAGCACAAAAGCGATATGTAACGAGAATTTGCTTGTCTACAAAATACCTAGCTTTTTTATTTGCAAAGACGTGCTATTTATACTGATGATTAAAATGCAAAATTATGTAATTTTGAGTATTTTATAAAGAAAATTATTAAAATTTAAGGATGAAATATTAAAGATAAAAATTGTCTTGTTTCATCCTTTATACTTCATCCTTCGTTTTTTATTTGACCGATCCTAATTGAGTAAGCACATCTTCCGTGACGCGACAAATTCGCCAATCATCTAATATAGATGCTCCCATACTACGGTAGAATTCTTGGGCTGACTCATTCCAATCTAAGACACTCCACTCAAATCGCCCACAATCACGTTCTACAGCTATCTGAGCTACTTTAGTTAGGAGAGCCTTACCAATACCTTGCCTGCGATATTCTGGTAAAACAAATAAATCTTCCAGATAAATTCCTGGCTTAGTCAGAAATGTTGAATAATTATGAAAAAATAGAGCAAAACCGACAGCTTGACCCGCAGATTCTGCTAATATTGCCTCTACATACCTCCGCGAACCAAATAAATGCTCCTGAAGTGCTAGAGCATTGCCAGCGATCGCGTGAGATAATTTTTCATACTCTGCAAGTCCCTCAATTAATTTAAACAATACGCTGCAATCGGCTGGTTCGGCAAAACGCACAATCAAATTGCTACCCGAAGTCATTAGTCTATAGTCCATAGTTTATAGTCCATAGTCTATAGGTAACTGGGCAATTTATTTTGAGTATTGACTAAACAAGAGCCGAAAAAAGCTACAAAACACCCGATGTTTGCGAATTGCAAAGCTAATTAAGTTCCAGATTGCACCTCTATCTTGAGCAATGTAATTAAATCAACCAACCTTTTAAGCGTTTGGCTATGTGAGGACGGCGCAATTTCCGCATGGCTTTGCTTTGAATTTGACGCACTCGCTCACGAGAAAGATTGAACATATTGCCAACCTCTTCTAAGGTACATGGTTCGCTGCTTGTCAAACCATAACGCAGAGAAATCACATCTTTCTCTCGTGGAGTTAACACGTCACCCAAGACTTCCCAAATCTCCTGACGCATCATGTTTTCATTCATTTTTGCTTCTGGAGACAAGTTATCTTCATCTTCTAGCAAATCCATCAATTCCGTGTCTTCTTCTTTACCAACGCGGTGGTTGAGAGAAAGTGCTTGTCGCCGTAGCTGTTGTAGCTGGCGTAGTTGTTGCACACTAATTTCTAAATATTCTGCCATTTCTCCTTCGGTAGGATTACGACAGAGTTTTTGTTTGAGTTCCCGTTGGGCTTTTTTTAGCTTGTTTAGCTTTTCAACAATATGAATCGGTAGCCGAATTGTTCGCGCATCGTTAGCTATAGCTCTAGTAATGGCTTGTCTAATCCACCAATAGGCGTAGGTAGAAAATTTATATCCTTTATCGGGATCAAACTTTTCTGTAGCGCGATTTAAGCCCATTGCTCCTTCCTGAATTAAATCCAGAAAAGGCACTCCCCGATTTAAATATCGCTTGGCAATAGACACTACCAATCTCAAGTTCGAGCGAATCATTTTGCGTTTCGCTACTCTCCCTTGATACAAGCGATTTTCTAGTTGCTTTTCCGTCATTCCTAGCTCGGAAGCCACTTCTAGTTTGCTGGCTTCATGTTCCAGCTTTAACTCTAAAGCCGCTTGTATTTCTCTAAATTCTTCTAGAAACCTAACTCGCCGCGCTAACTCTACTTCTTCATCAGCTTTTAAGAGCGGATAACGTGCCATTTCTTTAAAAAATGCGCCGACAGCATCATCATGTTCAGTTTTGTTGTATCCCGAAGGACGAGCCGCAGCCATGTCATCGCCATCGCGTTCGTCTGATTCCAGATTTTCTACTACAATTGGAGATTCTTCTTCTGCCACTGCATTTAAACTATCGAGCGATGGTTCTTCGATATCAGCAGCATTCTCCAGTATTTCCATTTTTCCCAATTCAACAATATTCATATTTTCCTTTAGGGATTGTTGCTTTGTTTGGTACATCATTTATTTACACCTACTCGTTTGAGGCTTGGTAGTTTTCCCTAATGGACGACGCACCCGTAAAGAATAGCGAAATGTAGGCTGATGCTAATTTGTCTATAGAAATAGAAATCGGCATCTACCTAGTATCTATAGGTTACAGTTATATACAACCTATAACGAAACTTACCTTAGCACCCAGCAAAACTTTTTTCTTAGATTCCCAGCAGATATATTCTTCATTTTTTTCTGAATTATCAAATATGTCAAACCCCCTCAAACTTTCTCAACCTTAACAAATATAAAAATTCCAGCTAATCATCCAAATATTTTAAACTTTCATATATTTTTCTAAATATTTATAATGTTTTAGTCGCTGGAGTAGACTGTTGTATAAAAGGAAGACCTACTAATGGGTTACGCATTCCCGATTTGATTTCCAGTTACCTATATAATACAAATTACAAGAGTAGCAGTTTAATTTTGATCTGATCTTACTTTGTATAAAAGCATCTCATATACAGAAATGGTTGAATATCTACCGCTAGGCGGAAAAAGGCTACTCCATATTTAGTAGATAGAGTAACTGTTGCAGCAATAGCCGACATGCTTTTATTTGTATAGTGGGTACCAAATATTTATTGCATATATAGTTGATACGAATTTGTCTAGTAGATTACATAAGAGGAAAATTATCAAGTATTATGAAGAATAACAGTATTGAGAAATACCATTTAAATTTAAGAAAGCGAAAAACTAAAGTTTAGTTAGCTAGGTTGATTCTGACCAGCTATGTGAGGAAAATATTTAATTATAAAATCCGCAAGTATGTATATTAATGACATAAATTTATCTCCTTTAGTGGTGAGTGAACCGAGTGAATCATACAAGTCAGGTGAAACTGTTAATCGGTGGGTTGAAGTATTGGTAGACTGTCCAGGAAGTACAGGACTATTTACTTATCGATTGCCAGCCCAGTTAGAAATCAAACCAGGAGATATTTTGAGCGTGCCATTTGGGGCGCAACAATTAGGAGCGATCGCGATTCGGTTACTGGCACAACCCAATATCGATTTACCACCAGAAAAAATCCGAGAAGTAGAAGATATAGTCAGCGTTGGATTTTTCCCAAGTGCTTATTGGGAATTACTCAACCGAGTTGCTGCATATTACTATACGCCGCTGATTCAAGTAATCCGGGTTGCTCTACCCCCAGGATTGCTGGGGCGATCGCAGCGTCGTATCCGCCTGGTTGGAGGGAGAGCAGGGGGGCAGGGGAGCAGGGGAGCAGAGGGGCAGAGGGGCAGAGGGGCAGAGGGGAGTCGTTATTTACTGGGATCTGCCGATCCTTTGGCTTTTTTGACTCCGACTGCGCGGCAAGTTTGGGAACTTTTGCAAGGGCAACCGGCGGGGGACTATAGTTTTGTTTACCTTCAGCAAAAAGTCAAATCTGCTTATCGGGGAATTCGGGAGTTATTGCGATTTGGTTTAGTAGAGAGCTACTTAGAACCGCCGCGACTAACTCGACCAAAATTGCAAAAAGCAGTTACGCTCACAGGTACAATTGACCAAGAGTTAACTACTCGCCAACGAGAGATTTTAGAAGTGTTGCGGCGACGTGGCGGGGAGTTGTGGTTAAATGAGTTCTTACAGATTTGTAAAACAACTACCCCTACCCTGAAAGGGCTAGAGGAAAAAGGCTACATCATCATCGAAGAACGGGAAGTATTGCGAACTGAACAAGGCCCAACTTTGGTAGGCGATGGTGCTAAATCTTTAACTACAGCTCAAGCTAGCGCTTTAACAACAATTCAGACATTAGATAAATTTGCTCAAGTTTTATTGCATGGGGTGACAGGTTCAGGAAAAACCGAAGTATATTTGCAAGCGATCGCACCTCTCCTCAATCAAGGTAAATCCGCCCTGGTTTTAGTCCCAGAAATTGGACTTACACCCCAGCTAACCGATCGTTTTCGCGCTCGTTTTGGTAATAAAGTCAGCGTTTATCACAGCGCCCTCTCAGATGGTGAACGTTATGACACTTGGCGGCAAATGCTCACCGGAGAACCTCAAGTTGTCATTGGTACTCGTAGCGCCGTTTTCGCCCCTTTACCCAACTTGGGTTTAATTATTTTAGATGAAGAACACGATAGCAGCTTTAAACAAGATTCCCCTATACCCACCTACCACGCCCGCACCGTTGCCCACTGGCGAGCTGAATTAGAAAACTGCCCCTTGGTGTTGGGTTCTGCTACGCCTTCGTTGGAAACTTGGGTAAGTGTGAGGAAGCAGGGGAGCAGAGGAGCAGGGGAGCAGGGGAGCAGGGGAGCAGGGGAGCAGAGGAGCAGGGGAGCAGGGGGAGAATTCGTAACTCCTCACTCCTCACTCCCAACTCCTAACTCTTCACTCCCAACCCCTCACTCCTCACTCAGCACTCAGCACTCAGCACTCAGCACTCATTTCAGCACTCATTACTTAAGTTTGCCTGAGCGCATCAACTCCCGCCCTTTACCGCCGGTGGAAATCGTCGATATGCGGCAAGAGTTGCAACAGGGAAATCGTTCTATATTTAGTAGATCCCTGCAAGCAGCTTTGCAAGAGTTGCAAGAAAGAAAACAACAGGGAATTTTATTTATTCATCGTCGGGGACACAGTACTTTTGTGTCTTGCCGCAGTTGTGGATATGTGTTGGAATGTCCGCACTGTGATGTGTCGCTGGCGTATCACCACACCGAAGAAAAAGCGCCGGAATTATTGCGGTGTCATTATTGTAACTATGCGCGATCGCACCCCAAATTTTGCCCTGATTGTAGTTCCCCTTACCTGAAATTTTTCGGTAGCGGTACTCAACGAATCACGCAAGAACTAGCGCGACAGTTCCCGGAGTTGCGCTTGATTCGTTTTGATAGCGATACCACCCGCAATAAAGGCTCACACCGTACATTACTAACTCAGTTTGCCAATGGCGAAGCAGATTTATTAGTCGGAACGCAAATGCTTACCAAAGGTTTGGATTTACCACAAGTGACACTTGTGGGTGTTGTCGCCGCCGATGGATTGCTAAATTTATCAGATTATCGCGCCAGCGAACGAGCATTTCAAACCTTGACACAAGTCGCTGGACGTGCTGGTAGAGGTGAAGATCCCGGTAGAGTGATTGTGCAGACTTATACTACAGAGCATCAGGTAATTGCAGCAGTGCGATCGCACGATTATCAATCTTTCTCTCAAGCTGAATTGGAACAACGCCAAGCACTCAATTATCCTCCATACGGGCGGTTAATTTTGTTGCGTTTAAGTAGTCTCGACCCAATTCAAGTACAAAATACGGCGCAAGTTATTGCTACAGCCTTGAGTACAGAAGAAGAATTCGAGATATTGGGCCCAGCACCAGCGAGTATTTTACGAGTAGCTAATCGTTATCGCTGGCAGATATTGATTAAATTTGCCCCCGATGCCTTACCGCGATTACCAGATTGGGAAGAAGTGCGATCGCTTTGTCCTTCCTCTGTAAGTTTAACTATTGATGTAGACCCGTTAAATATTATGTGATCGTTATGCGATCGTAAATTACTACCCCAACTAGCAGGGTGGTTTCATACAAGCAGAGAAAAACTCAAGCTGGGTTTCAAAGCCTCTCCCCCCGTGGGGGAGAGGAATGGAAGTGAGGGAAAAAGCTATGCCACAAAACGAGAAATCAAGACTTATGTATTTTTCTTTTTTCGTATGAAACCACCCTGCTCCCCGCTCTTCGGGAGGGGAGACGAAGCGTAGCTTTGGCGGGGTGGGGTTCTTCGGATTTAATAAGTAATCAAGCGAACATGATATAACTAAAGCTCTTTCATATTAAAATTCCCGAAATTTTATAAAATTCGGGAATCTAGCCTTAGAAGTTTTTGAACGCACATTTGAATTTTAAAAAATGCCTAAAAGAATGATCAAAGTCAGCCCACAGAAGGCAAGTAAAGACATAATCAGAATGTTGCCTATACTGTGGTCAGAAGGTGTTAACTTATCTGTATTGGTAGCCATATAATCGACCAAATTTAAACAACCTTTATCTAAAATTATAACTATGTAAAACAAATATCACTTTGTTATTGAATAAAACTTTATTTTAATTTATTTAAGTTTAAATTAATAGTTAAAGTTTCAGCAAAACTATTAACTTTTGTTTCAAGTATTTCAAAAATAATTATAGCAATATAATCAATTATTACCCAAATTAACACAATATAGGAATCATATTTTATTTTTGAAATTATTTACCTTATATACAGCAGATTTTAAGTTGGTGAACTACACAGGCTAAGTCTCAAAGCCTATTTTACTTCTGCCTATTTTACTTCTGTTAGTTAGTGCAGCCTATTCTGACCGGAGCAACAGAAACGTCTCCGGCTCCTAAATTATGAATTCTACTGTATGTGCTGATAATCAAAATATACGCAAATAAATGATATAGTAAAGATTACATTAAGCAATTAAGGGCGTGATAATTTGTGCCCCAAATATTATTATGCAGTGATTTAGTAACCTCTATCAAAAGAAATAAAAATTGTATTCCTTTAGTGAGATCCAAAAATACTGAGTCATAGATACTTTAAGTAAAGTAGAACATGATTTCAGTGCCTGCTGAAAAGTTGATACTTGTAGGTACACAGGTAAATATAATTTATCTGTGTTGTTTCGTGTTTATATATGTCTAACAAAAGGTGGAGGCTTATTTGTCTTGCCTAAAAAGTTAACAATGCAAACATCGTCATTTAGTGGAGTTGCTATGTCTGAATTGCTTCAAGCAGTCTTAGATAGTGAAGAAAGAAGTGATTTACGTTCCTTTCTTAGTGAATTACGCCAACAAGAAAAGAAGTACTTGCTACGGAACGACATACTCAATGTATATAGTGAGTATTGCTCCAAATCCCAGAAACCTGAAGCCTTTTACACTTCCTCGGAGTTAGGCAAACTAATTTACTATACTCAGGAAATTATTCAGGAAGACTCAAACTTCTGTTTCATCATCCGTTCTAAGATTGCTAGCCAAGAAGTTTATTGGTTGACATCAGACTTAAGCATTGAGCCGATGACGGTGCAGGATTTGTTGGATCTGCGCGATCGCTTGGTAAACAAATTTCATCCCAACGAGGGCGACCTGCTAGAATTGGACTTCGGCCCGTTTTATGACTACACCCCAACCATCCGCGATCCCAAAAATATTGGTAAAGGGGTACAATTTCTCAACCGCTATCTATCCAGCAAAATATTTCAAGACTCCAAACAATTGCTGGACAGCTTATTGAATTTCTTGCGCCTGCACCACTACAACGGTGTGCAACTGCTGCTTAACGATCGCATTCAATCACAGCAGCAACTTTCCGAGCAAGTTAAGAAAGCGATCGGCTTTGTTAATAATCGCCCTGATGATGAACCCTACGAACAATTCCGCTTCCAATTGCAGTCAATGGGTTTTGAGCCAGGTTGGGGTAACACCGCAGCGCGAGTGCGAGAAACTTTAAATATTCTCGATGAATTGATTGATTCTGCCGATCCTCAGACCCTAGAAGCATTCATTTCTCGTGTCCCGATGATTTTTAGAATCGTCTTGGTGTCAGCTCACGGTTGGTTTGGGCAAGAGGGAGTTTTAGGGCGTCCCGATACCGGCGGTCAGGTAGTTTACGTCCTTGACCAAGCAAAGAGCCTAGAGAAGCAGTTACAAGAAGATGTCCTGCTTGCGGGTTTAGAGAAATTAAATGTTGAGCCAAAGGTAATTATTCTCACCCGCTTGATTCCCAATAGTGATGGTACTCTTTGTAATCAACGGCTAGAAAAAGTCCACGGGACTGAAAATGCCTGGATTTTGCGAGTACCTTTACGCGAATTTAACCCTAATATGACTCAAAACTGGATTTCCCGGTTTGAGTTTTGGCCTTATCTAGAAACCTACGCAATTGATTCCGAAAGAGAACTAAGGGCAGAATTTCACGGCACACCTGACTTAATAGTTGGGAACTATACTGATGGGAATTTAGTGGCATTTTTGCTGGCGCGGCGTTTGAAAGTTACCCAATGCAATGTTGCCCATGCTTTGGAAAAATCTAAATACTTGTTCAGCAACCTCTACTGGCAAGAATTGGAGGAGAAATATCATTTTTCCTTGCAATTCACTGCTGATTTGATTGCTATGAATGCTGCCAATTTTGTGATCAGCAGCACCTACCAAGAAATTGTCGGGACACCGGATAGTGTGGGACAATACGAGTCTTATAAATGCTTCACCATGCCGGAGTTGTATCATGTTACCAATGGCATTGAACTATTTAGTCCCAAATTTAATGTCGTACCGCCTGGAGTAAACGAGAATAATTACTTTCCCTACACGCGAAACAAAGACCGAGTAGAGAGCGATCGCCAACGCCTTGCAGAAACACTCTTTACTCTGGAAGACCCCACGCAAATCTTTGGCAAACTCGACGATCCTAACAAGCGCCCTCTCTTCTCAATGGCGCGTCTTGACCACATCAAAAACCTCACAGGTTTAGCTGAATGTTATGGTCAAAGTAAAGAATTACAAGAGCATTGCAACTTAATTTTGGTAGCAGGTAAATTACGCGTCGAAGAATCAGGTGACAACGAAGAACGCGACGAAATTATCAAACTCTACCAAATAATTGATCGGTACAATCTCCACGGAAAGATTCGTTGGCTGGGTGTGCGCCTGACTAAAACTGATTCTGGTGAAATTTACCGAGTCATTGCCGATCATCAGGGAATTTTTGTACAACCAGCTTTATTTGAAGCTTTTGGTTTGACAATCTTAGAAGCGATGGTTTCAGGATTACCGACTTTCGCCACACAGTTTGGTGGGCCATTAGAGATTATTCAAGATAAGGTGAATGGATTTTTGATTAACCCGACGAATTTAGAGGAGACAGCCACCAAAATTGTGGACTTCATCACTAAATGCGAACAAAATCCTAACTATTGGAGTGAAATTTCGCACCGAGCTATTGACCGAGTTTACAGCACCTATACTTGGAAAATTCACACTAACAAGTTGTTATCCTTAGCACGAATTTATGGCTTTTGGAACTTTACCTCAAAGGAAAATCGGGAAGATTTATTGCGCTATATCGAGGCTTTGTTCTATTTAATTTACAAGCCAAGAGCGCAACAGCTATTAGAGCAGCATAAGTACCGTTAGTTTGTCATTAGTCATTTGTCATTAGCTAAGGACTAAGGACAAATGACTAAAAACAATGGACAAATAACTAAATTGTCAATGCACCCCAAGTTCGTTCACCAACTACTCCATCTACACCTAAATTTCGCTGGTTTTGAAAGGCTTTGACAGCAGTCTCTGTTAGTGCGCCAAAAATTCCATCTACTCTTACAGCATAACCGTTAGACACTAATAACTGTTGTAAGGCTCTGACAGCAATACCAGAACTACCGAAATAAAGAGTCGGTAGAGGTTGGCTACTAAACTTCTGGAACCGTCCTGTAGCCTTTGTACGGACTTCACCTCCAGACTGAGAAGACTTCTTAGGCTTACCAAAGTTAGAAGAAATTAGTCCCTGATTTTTTTTGCTGATTTTCTGAAGTATGTGTTTTTTTTCTAGTTTCAGCACTGAGAGAGAAGCCTGAGAAATCTCATCTGTCTGCATAAATTCAGGTGGCGTAACTTTAGCAGCTATCTCTAACTGACTCTGTTTTGACTGGTTTACGTCATTTTCCATCTGAAATAATTGCTGCTGTGGCAAATTGGTCCCAGATGCTTGTCTTATTGTTAACACGCCCGTCATCATCAGGCCAATTTCATTCATTTTTGTTTATTTTACTTCAAGCAATATTTATTTTAACCAACAACATTGTTCCTGTCCGGGATAGTATATACTGAGCAAACGAAAAAATCATGTACTAATTTTTCCAGATAATATTTTCATGTTTATATTTGCTTCCCTCCGATTTCATTTAATTAGATTAATATCATTAATCAAGCCATCAAGTTATCAGACATACTATCTAAATCAATGGTTTTTGAAAAAAGATGCACCTTAAGAAAAAGCGTATAGGCATTGGCTGCCCTTAGATATCGCTTAATACTCTCAGTTGTGGCGAGATGAAAAACTTTTTACCTTTTTTCATCTCGCCACAAAGCAATACCGCCTAATAAACCGGTGATATTGGGTATAAGTTTGACATTTAACGGTAGCTGGAAATTCACTCTCACAGCTTCACCACCGCCAATGTAAAGGTAATCATAATTAAACAGATGTTGTAAAGATGCGATCGCTTTTTCTAAACGCCTATTCCATCTTTTCTCACCAATTTTTTCTAACTCTGCACGCCCCAACTGTTGCTCAAAAGTCTCTCCTTTACGAAACGGGTGATGCCCCATTTCCATATTCGGTACTAGCTTACCATCCACAAATAAAGCCGAACCAAACCCCGTACCCAGAGTAATCACTAATTCGACACCTTTACCTGCGATCGCACCAAATCCCTGCATATCTGCATCATTAATCACCCGTACAGGCTTGTTTAAGTGTTTTAATAATGCTGTTTCCAAATCAAATCCGATCCAATCTGGATGTAAGTTTACCGCAGTTTCTGTGACTCCACATCGTACCACACCGGGAAAACCGACTGAAACGCGATGAAATTCACCTTGAGCCGCTGCTAACACCACGATTGCATTAATTACAACCTCCGGTGTTGCAGGTTGCGGTGTATCTAAACGCGCCCTTTCCGTTACAGGATTACCCGTAATATCCAAAACCATAGCCTTAACGCCACTACCGCCAATATCAACCGATAGGGTACGAATCGATCCATTTTCTTCAACCATTGAGTGACATCCTTGTTAATACTTGTTATTTCGTTATTAATTATGCTCTGCTGCATTTGATAATATCTTGGATGTTTGGAGAGTCTTTATATTGATGGGGAGATGGGGAAGCAAGGGAGCAAGAGAGAAGTTGCAGTAAATTTTTCCCCTCTGCCCCTCTGCTCCCCTGCCCCCCTGCCCCTCTGCTCCCCTGCCCCCCTGCCCCTCTGCCCCCCTGCCCCTCTGCCCCTCTGCCCCTTTACCCCATTCCCAAAGTTAAAAATCCCATACATTCGATGCCGGACAGCATCTAGATTTGTTAATCTAAGAATAATGGAAATAGTACTAGCGTAGCTGCTTAAAATCCATCGGGTAGCAAATTTCTATTAAAAGTAATATAAGAGAAAGAATTATGACGGCGTTTGAACCTCAAAGCATCCGCTCGTATAGCCAAGAAGATGTCCAACAAATTCTGCACTTAGCGATCGCTCGTCAAGCAGATGATAAAGACACAGAATTTTCTTATGAGCATATATTAGAAATTGCTGCTGAGTTAGAAATTTCACCTGAGTCTTTAAAATTAGCAGAACGCGATTGGGTATTGCAACAGGGTCAAGTTCAACAACGAAAAGCTTTTGACGCCTACCGCATCAGAAGATTTCAGAAGCGTTTAAGCAAATATGCAATTTTCAATGGCTTTTTTATACTGCTTGATTTAATCAGTGGTGGCGGAATTTCTTGGTCGCTATACATTTTACTATTCTGCGGATTGCCTGTAGGGCTTGATGTCTGGAATACCTTTCAAATCAAAGGTGAAGAGTATGAAATGGCATTCCAAAAATGGAGTCGCAACCATCAGATTAAGAAAACCATCAGCACAGTTTTGAATAAGTGGTTTAAGGTATTACAGGCTTAATCAAAACTTTCCCTAACCCTAACCCATTTCTACTTAATTCCCCCCAGAAACCTACGGTGTATACACAAGTTTGAAATAGTTGATTAACTAGGGTTTTACCCCACCCTAACCCTCCCCTTGCAAAGGGGAGGGAACTAGATTCTCTTGTTTCCCCCCAATGCATCGGGGGGATTAAG